>NZ_JBBVMF010000016.1:0-142857 GCF_038150125.1 Rhodohalobacter sp. 8-1
AGTAGGTCGCCGCCTCATCGTTTTTCCAAAGCCCCTCGTCGCTCCGCGACAGGGGCTTTTTTTATTATTAAAAATTCCACTACTTTTTGTATTCTAAAGCTTTAGAATAATTCTATACAAAAGCAGCAGTTTGAGACGAGTCATTCGCTATTCTGGTTTATTAATTACCCTTTCCTTATTGCTCTCAACCATAGAGTTTAAAAACCTTTTTGCACAGCAAACCGGTAATTGGTCCTCCATCACATCATATAATACAGTCAATAGCATTGATATGTCTTCCAACGGAACTATTTGGGGAGTTTCAAATGGTGGACTTTTTTCATTTGAAAATCAATCCTTTGAAAGGATGTTAACACCAGTTGATGGTATGTACAGACTTGATGGCTCAGTTTTAAAATACATCGAAAATATCAATAGTGTAGCTATAGGATACATTGACGGTATGATTGATCTTTATAGTATTGAGGAACAGAGGTTTGAGCAAATACAAGACATATCCAGAGTCCAGGCATTTACATCAAAACAGATTAATGATTTTGAAGTGTATGATGGGAGTCTATATGTAGCTACGGATTTTGGAATTGTGGTTTACGATACAAATACATTTCTGGTCTCAAACTCATATACAAAAATTGGCAGTTTTGATCGAGGTACTCCTATATTTGATATTTATATCAAAGACGATCGTATATATGTCGCTTCCCAGCAAGGTGCTGCTATTGCTAGTTTAGATGCTAACCTCGATATAGAAGCATCATGGATCAATTATAATGCAAGCGATGGACTTGAAGATGTTTCAGTTCAATCCATAATTTTATTTAACGGGGAGGTATTGTTATCAACAAATACTTCAACCAAAGTATTACGTAACGGTGTCTGGGAGACCTTTTCTTTATTAAGTGGCTATAATAGTGTGTCATTTATAGAAGTGACTGGCAATGGCAACCTGCTTTCTCATACTATTAATCGTGTTCTTACTGTGGATAGGAATGGAACCCTGACTATCACCAACCCCGGTATAAACGGTATTTCAGATATTATTTCTATGGGGGAGAACTCAGACGAAATTTCTCTATCTACGCTTTCTGTAGGGTTAGGTATTGGAGAAATAAGTAATAATGATTTTCAATATTTCACACCCACTGGACCGAATCTTAATTTTTTTGATGGCATGTCTTTTCTAAACGGAACGTTCATTTCGGGAACGACTTCCATATCTCAACGAAATTCAACTCTCGACAGGGGGAAAGGTTATTATATTCGGGATGAAAGTGGCTGGCGTAACTTCAATCGGAATACTAATAATGTGTTGACTCGGGCTCAGTTTCAGCAGGCATTTACATCCACATACACGGATGATTACTACTATTTTGGTAGCTGGGGACAGGGTATTGCTCGTCATAACAGAGTAACAAATGATATAGATGTGTTTGACTCTTCGAATTCAACACTCCGCGGGTGGGCGGATGATGATCCCAATTTCCCGGTCATATCGGGTTTGGAAACAGATGAAAATGGTGCCGTATGGGCAACGAGCAGGTATGCCACCAATCCCTTATATGTGCAGCTGCCGGGTGAAGACGAATGGATTAGTTATGGAAAGTCCTCAGTACTGAGTTCAAATGATGAATACTTATATCTGTTTGTTGATTCATACAATCAAAAATGGATTTCACTTCAGTCAACTAGTGGTGGCGGTAGAGGATTGCTTGTCCTTGATACAGGTAGTCCAATTGAGTCGAATGAATCAATCGGCGTAAAACTTACTGAAGACCAGGGAAATGGAAACTTGCCGAATGCGATGGTTACCTCAGTTATTGAAGATAAAGATGGTGAGATATGGGTTGGAACCGAAAGGGGGATAGCTCGCTATATTTTTCCACAGTTTGTAATCACAGGATCATCAGAAGAACGGCGTGCACAATGGTTGATAAATGAAGATCCCGATGCTGCCTCACCCTTTCTTTTGAGAGATATTAATGTGTCAGCGATGGCCGTAAACGCCGCAAATCAAAAATGGATTGGTACTGCCGCCGAGGGGGTTTGGCTTTTGAACGACACAGGCAGCTCAATTCTTAAAAGATTTACATCAGAGAATAGCCCTCTTTTTTCAGATGCAATCCGTGATATATCAGTAAATGATCAAACAGGAGAAGTTTATATCTCAACTGACGCGGGCTTGAGTGTTTACCAGGATGTTCCGTTAGCTGCATCTCCATCAATGGACGAACTGAAAGTTTATCCAAACCCATTTTTATACGATTCGCATAACAGGATATTGATTGAAAATTTATCTGATGTAACTACCATTCGTATACTTGGGATTGATGGTACCCTGGTTCGAACTTTTGAGAACCGTGGAGGAAGAGCAGAATGGAATGGAATGGACTCCAGCGGGCGGCAAGTCGGCTCGGGAGTTTATATAGTGGTAGCGCTTGACTCAGACGGCAATGAGCGCGGGTTTGGAAAAGTAGCAATCATTCGATGAAACAAGTAACCACCGTCATTGTAAACTATCAAACGCCGGATCTCCTCAGAAATGCTGTTCTCTCCTTCAAAGAGCATTATCCTGAAACCCAGATTTTGATTTTCGACAATGGCAGCAAAGACGATTCAAAAACTGTTGTAGCCAAAATTCAGAATCAATACCCTGATTCTATCCACACCCACTTTGAAGAGGAAAATATATTTCACGGACCTGCACTGGATAAATCAATTACTGAATTGGTGAAAACCGAATTCTGCTTTTTCCTGGACAGTGATACAGTTACAAAGAAGAAAGGATTTCTGGAAAAAGGTGTGGATATATTATCCATGAGCAAAAAGAACTATGCGCTGGGCTATAAACTAAAAGCTAATAAACGGGGATTTAAAGACCCGGAAGGCATACCGATTATTTTAACGCCATATCTGCTGATGAAAACCGAGCCATACCAAAAATTCCCTCCCTTTTTCCATCATGGCCAGCCTGTACTGCACAATTTCAGGGAAGCCCAAAATAATGGATATGAACTTATCCATTTCCCAATGGAAGAATATATCGACCATTTATGGAGAGGAACGGCATCAAAGTTTGGATATGGGTTGGGCCTCAAAGGAAAGTTTGATTATGTATTAAACAAGCTGGGTATATGAGTCAGACAGAGAGATCGGTGGACCTGTCAATTATTATAGTGAACTACAATGTAAAGGAGTTTCTGGCAAACTGTCTTCAATCCGTGAGAAAAGCTTCTAAAGAGATTTCTACAGAAGTGTTTGTGGTTGACAACGATTCATCCGATGGTTCAATCCCTTTTCTAAAAAAACGGTTTGATGATGTAACCTACATCGAGAATAGAGAAAACGTAGGGTTTGGAAAGGCAAACAACCAGGCAATTGAAAAGGCGACTGGAACCTATACACTTCTGCTCAATCCCGATACACTTCTGCAGGAAGATACCTTAGATATATTGATCGGATACATGAGCAATCATGATTCATGCGGTGCTTGCGGGTGTAAAATTCTAAATCCTGATGGTACGTTTGCCCCGGAATCAAGACGGGCCATTCCCACAGTTTCCGCTGCCATATATAAAGCAATCGGGCTTACAGCTCTTTTTCCAAATAACAAACATTTCGGTGCCTATTACCAAGGGTGGAAAGGTGAAGATGAGAGGGGTGAAGTCCCTGTACTCTCAGGATCATTTATGTTTTTCAGGACCCGCTGCCTGAAACAAGTTGGCGGGTTCGACGAGCGATTTTTTATGTATGGAGAAGATATCGACCTGTGTTACCGGGTATCGGAGGCCGGCTGGGAAATACATTACGTTCCCGAAACATCTATCATTCACTATAAAGGAGAAAGTACAAAAAAGAATGAGTTATCATATCATAAAGTGTTCAATGATGCGATTTACAAGTTCTTCGATAAACACTACACAAGCCGATACTCCCACCTCTTTAAATTCCTGATTTTTTGGGCTATTCAGTTCAGAGCACTGGCGTCATTTTTTGTGAATAATTTGCGTGCACATCGTTTTATCATAACTGATCTTGTAGTGATCAACGCCGCATTACTCATCGGGATGTTTATCAGAGCCAGCTTTGACCAGGCCGGAATTCTTTCCATGCTGAATCCCCAGTTTCTATGGCTTAATCTCATCTGGAGTATGTCATATCTGTTTTTCGCCCAGCTGTACGGTATTATTGATGAACACAAGCATTCAATTGTAGGGAGCTTAAAAGCGGTGCTATTTAGCTTTTTAATACTTGTAGCGATTACATTTTTTATCCGGAGCCTGGCCTTTTCCAGAATTATATTGGCAGTATCCGTTATGATTGGATTATTTGTGATTGGTTTTATTCGGTTTCGGCGGATCAATCAGACTAAATCAACAAAATTTTCGAGAGGTATGGTCTCCCCACTACGAATGCTCTTGGTTGGGGCAGGGGACAATACAAAACAATTTGTGTCTAAGATTAAAGGAAAAGCTCGCTGGCAGGTTGAGATAGCTGGCGTTGTTCGGCAAAAAGGTCAAGCGGCAATTGAAGACTCTGATCTTTCGGATTATGATGCAGGTAGTATATCAGATCTTAAAACACTCATTCGAACCACCCGCTCAGACATTGTTGTATTTTTACTTGAATCAGTTTCTCATAAGGAGCTCCTCGAATCTATTCAAAATCTGCGGAATGTTGATGTGGAAATAAAAGTAATTCCACAGAATATGAATTTTATTATTGGTAAAGCAGATGTGGAGTATCTCGATGATATAGCTGTTGTAGACCTGGAGCTTCCATTTTTTAACCCGATTCAAAAATTACTAAAACGATCGTTTGATTTAGTTCTGGGCTGCCTGGGCTTATTGGTGCTTCTCCCATTAAGCTGGGCTTGTTTAAAAGTAAAGTCTGACTCGAAAAAAGGGATCACTATATTTGATGGATCTGTAAAGAAAACGATCAGTCTAACAGATCACCATTCGTTTGCTTCCAAAATCTGCAATCGCCTGACACTTTGCTACAAGATAGCCAAAGGCGACATTAGTGTTGTGGGATCTGCTGCCGGCCCGGTTCACGAAGGGGACATCACGCGGTATAAAACAGGGCTCACCGGCTATGTTCAAATCAACAGGGATCGCATAACAAATCAAAAAGACAGGGAGCAATTCGACCTCCACTATTTACAGAACTACTCCATCTGGCTTGACCTCGATATTCTTTTTAAGGCCCTCATCAGGGAAGATTCACTTACGGGGACTTTCCTTGCCAAAAGTGAATGAGCGACGAAATAACGATCATATTTTTTGATCCACTGTTTCACTCATAGGGCCATACCAAGATTGGAATGTGTCGTCCTGAATCTTTTGCCGAGCCTCATTCATTAGCCATAAGTAGAACGTTAGATTTTGCTTTGATGCCAGTTCGAGCCCAAGGATCTCATTTGCTTTAAACAAGTGATGTAGATAGCTCATATTATATTTGCTGCAAAGATCGCTCGGAAATCCGGTATCCAGAGGTTTGTGGTGATGTTTCCACTTCGCATTTCTCAGATTTATCTTTCCGTGTCTTGTAAAAATAGATCCGTTTCTGGCATTTCGAGTAGGCATCACGCAATCGAACATATCAACGCCCAGGGCAACACATTGCAAAAGATTGGCCGGCGTACCCACGCCCATCAGGTATCGGGGTTTATCTTCAGGTAAAAAATCTGTGTTAAGATCTGTCATTTTGTACATAAGATCGATCGGCTCACCCACGCTCAGGCCACCAATTGCCAGTCCTTCAAAATCGAGAGAGGTCATATATTCCGTCGATTCTTTCCGTAAATCATCAAATGTTCCTCCCTGAACAATTCCAAACTGAGCCTGCGAATGCCCATAGTGCGGTGAACCATTTAAGAAAGCTTCACGGCCGCGTTTTGCCCATCGGTGCGTCAATTCCATCGAGTTTTTGACGTAGCTTCGCTCGGCAGGGTAGGGTGGGCACTCATCGAGAATCATCATAATATCGGATCCCAATATCCGCTGCGTTTCCACAACATTTTCGGGTGTGAACAGATGCTTTGAGCCATCCAGGTGACTTTTGAAAGTAGCTCCCTCTTCTTCGAGTACTCTGTTATCAGACAAAGAAAATATTTGATAACCGCCTGAATCGGTAAGGATCGGTTTGTCCCAACACATAAATGAATGAAGTCCTCCGGCAGCGATCATAATCTCATTACCGGGGCGCAGATATAGATGGTAAGTATTTCCGAGAATAATCTGAGCCTTCACTCGATTCACAAGATCATCCTGGTTTACAGCTTTTACACTTGCCTGTGTACCCACCGGCATAAAAATAGGCGTTTTAATATCACCATGATCGGTCGTTAAAGTTCCGGTTCGCGCTTTTGTCGTTGATAGTGTTTTCTCTAATTTGAACAAGAATTTGTGTGTTTAATCCCAATTTTACCTTTTATATTGTCAAGCTGGTAATCAAAAAAAGGCTTTAGTAGTCAATTCGAACGGAAGATAACCCTTTGCCTACGATAAATCGAAATCGGGAAACGCTTTTTACTGGTCTGCTTGACGGGCTCGTACTCTGTATGGCATGGTACTTCTTAACGCAGATAAAGCCGGAGCTGACATCTCATATCGCGGAAAGAGAAAACTTATCAATTATTGTAGCTGGCGGAATTCATACAGTCTACTGGCTGATCGTGTTCTCCCTGATGGGATTGTACAAGCGGTTATACCTGATTTCAAGGTTTGATGAATTTGTTAAGGTAGTGAAGGCTACGCTCATTGGTACGCTTATTTTATACTTCTACAGTACCATCGACGGAGATCTGCAGATGAGGGACAGGCTGGCCAGTGTTACAGTTTACGTTCTTCTTGTGGGCGGTTTGATAACGGTAAACAGGTTTGTGATTCGTAGTATCCAGAGATTTTATGCGCTGAAGGGTAAGGGACTGCATCGTGCATTGATCATTGGAACAGGTAAAAATGCGGTATCAGCTTTTGATGATCTGAATCGTAACCGGTCATTGGGTATGCAGGTTGTAGGTTTTATAGAGGTGCCGAATGGAAAAAATGGCGACCAGGTGTATGTTGATCCGGATGAAATAATGGGGTCACTTGACGATATCAACCTGATTATTCAGGAACTCGAAATACAAGATTTGATAGTTGCTCTTGAGCCTGAGAAACGGGAAGATCTGATAAAAGTATTAAGCCGGGTGAATAATCCGGACGTCACACTAAAGCTTCTCCCCGACTTTTACCAGCTTGTGAGCGGGCTTAATAAAACAAACCAGATATTTGGGCTTCCGCTAATTGAGATTTCACCAGACCTCATGCCGTTTTGGGAGAAATTGATGAAACGGCTGCTTGATGTAATAATTTCGGTAGCCGTACTTATAGTAATGTTACCGGTAATTATTGTGATTTCAATCGTGATTAGGCTGACCTCAAAAGGACCAGCAATTTACAGCCAAGAGCGGGTTGGCAAAAAAGGTAAGCTGTTTACGATGTATAAATTTAGAACTATGCGAATGGATGCTGAAGCTGAAACAGGACCGACATGGGCGCAGGAAAATGATCCCCGAATCACGAAGGTAGGAGCGTGGCTTCGGAAAACACGACTTGATGAAATACCGCAGTTCTACAATGTACTGAAAGGAGAGATGAGCCTGGTTGGACCACGGCCCGAGCGGCCTTACTTTGTGAGCCGGTTTAAAGATGAAATTCCAATGTACACACGTCGGCTTCGGGTTCGTCCCGGTATAACGGGATGGGCACAGGTTAAGTGGAAATACGACGGTTCGCTGGACGATGTGAAAGAGAAAACCAAGTATGATCTGTTTTATGTTGAAAACATGTCTTTGAGAATGGATTTTAAAATTTTGATTAACACCATATTTTCTATGGTTAGAGCTAAAGGCCAGTAACGATGAACAAATCAATTGTCATCATACCTACTTATAACGAGTCGCATAATATCAGGCGCCTGATCGAGATCACGTTATCTCTGGAAAAGCAGGTTGATATTTTGATCGTGGATGATGGATCACCTGACGGCACTGCAGGGATCGTAAAAACCCTGCAAGATGAATTTCCTGAGCGCATTTACCTGATTGAACGTGAAGGAAAAATGGGACTTGGCACAGCATATGTAACAGGATTTAAATTTGCACTCAGCAACGGCTATCAATTTATTTGTGAAATGGATGCCGATTTTTCTCATAATCCCGAGGATTTGCCCCGCCTGATTGAGCCAGTTGAAGCAGACGAAGCTGACCTGGCGATTGGGTCACGTTATTCTGATGGAATCAGCATTGTGAACTGGCCGCTCAGCCGCCTGATCCTTTCCTTTGCAGCAAATGTGTATGCCCGGACAATTACAGGCCTTCCCGTACAGGATACAACAGCAGGGTTTAAATGCATCCACCGGAAGGTGCTGGAATCAATTAATCTGGACAGGATAAGATCTAATGGTTACGCATTTCAGATTGAAATCCACTATAGGGCTTGGATTGAGGGCTTTCGCCTCAAAGAGGTTTCTATCATTTTTAAAGAACGTGAAGAGGGTGTATCAAAAATGTCGAAGTCGATTGTCCGGGAAGCAATTTGGCGCGTTTGGGCACTGAAAATAAGAAGTATTTTCGGACAGCTTTAAGGTTAGAAAAGAGCCTTATTTAAGGAGAGATGCAGGAACCCTGTGGGATGTTAACTCTTCGGTGGAGGTTATGGCTGAGGAATTTTATTACCAAGAACCTCAATCTTTCATCATTTGGTTTTTGTATCGTCGTAAATGCCGTCTCAAAAAAGGTTGAAGTTAAGAGCCGTCGATTCATAGAACCTCAGTCCTATATAATATAGACACCCCTCAAGTATTTCGCTGAACGATTACATCTTAACTTCGAAGATAGATTCTCCAATACGTTTAATAGGCAATAGATCCAAACGAAACGGCACTTTCGCGCTCCTGTTCATCCCACCAGTGGTAGTTGAGCGACCGGCCCTTAAGATCCGGAAATGATTGCATGAATGTATATAGCGGCGGGAATCCACAAACCCGGTAAGGATCATAATCTTCTGAGATATGAGTGATCATTTTTTCACTGTTGTTTTCTACAGCTGCATGCATGAACGTTTTGTCAAATGATTCAACAGTCGATCGCATTGAGGAGGCAGGCACAGAATCCCCGAATTTCTTCCCAATATGCGACAAATCGCCACTGATCAGGTAGAATGTATCATCGGTATCCAGGACACGCAGAGCATCAGAAAATGCAGATATTTTGGTGCCCATCTCACCATCCTGTTTATAAAAAATCTCATCAATTCCTCCAACGAGAATAGGGACGATTTCGAAATCGTGGGGCCATAGATGCCCGGCAAATAGCAGGTGCGTTTCAATACTGTGTTCAATCCGATGGGCACGATCGCGAGTCGTGAATCCAATCTCGGACCCAAAATCAGAAAGGTAATTTATAGCAGTTTGATCGGTTTTAAATGTCCGGCCCGGAACTTCAAACGATTTTGTTGATCCAACGTAAGGAAATCCAGTATAAAGCTGAGGATAATAGCCGCTGTAATGCGAAGTTGCCAGGATCACGACCCGCTTTGGCTGTAGAACCTTCAGGGTTGAAAAAGCCTCGGCATACTGAGTGGCTCCGACACGTAGATCGATATGAGGTGCATAAAGAGCTTTTTTGGGTTCTGTATTGAAGGCGTTTGTTTCATCTGATGCCTTTTTTAAAAGGTTGTCGATAAAGGCCGAATACTCAGAGGGATCAGACGGGTAGATGGAGTCTGCCAGGGCAGGTCTCCTGATATCAGAATCTTCAAATTTCAATTCAATATTTTCAGCTTTTTTTCTGAAATAATCACTTTCAAGCAGCAGTTGCTTATCCAGCATTTTGATAAACGACAGGATATTATCTTCAGCGACATCCTCTCCGAAATAAGCGGTGAGTTGCCGCAGGGTTTTTCTCCCATCAAGCAGAGACAATATGGGCTCAACTGATCTATCGAGCGCGAATCCCGGTTCGGATATTTTCATTGTGTCGTAAAAAAGCAAAAGATCTCTGCCATTGTCTTCAACGGGGATAATCTGAAGATCACGCCGAACCGGTGGGATAATATCTGTTTTGGAATTAAATATATTTTGATTCACTACTTTTGCCCTCTCATTTTCCAGCATTCACATTTCTTTCCATATTTGATGCAAATTGGGTGATCTGGCGGCGCAGAGATTCTTGCCTTACAGGCATTCCGCCCGTGGTGGATCATCAAATGGGAGAGGTCCGTCCAGCTCTCCTGGGGAAAAAGGGCCATCAAGTGTTTTTCAATTTTATCCGTGTTCTTCTTTTCACGTGTAAGTCCAAATCTGTTCGACAGCCGCTTTACGTGCGTATCCACCACAACCCCAATATTCTTATTAAAGGCGTTTCCGAGTACAACATTTGCAGTTTTCCTGGCCGCACCGCGTAGCGTTAAAAGCTCTGCCATCGTTTGCGGAACTTCGCCTTCGAATTCTTCAACAATGGTTGTTGAGGCTTCTTTCAAAGCTTTCGCCTTATTCTTGTAAAAGCCGGTTGTTCGAACCAGTTCCTCGAGATCTTCGGGTGAGGCCTCCGCCATGGCCTCCGGTGTGGGATAGGCTTCAAAGAGCGCCGGGGTTACCTTATTGACCCGTACATCGGTACACTGGGCACTCAGTATGGTGGCGATAAGCAGCTGGAACGGGTTTTCATGATCCAGCTCGCAATGGGGATTTGGATAGTGCTTATAGAGGTCCTCAAGAAGGTTTCGTGCTCGTTCTTTCTGTTCTTTTGTCTTGCGGGGAAGACCGGATTTAGCCATAGATGATGATGGATGTAGTTGGTTAATTCAATTATCAAAGGTAAATGTCTGAGATTTCGTTTGAAAGTAGAAACGGGCGATATCTGGTTTAAATTTTACTATTATTGAGCCATGAAAAAAATTGCGGCCTACAGCGCACTTATTCTGCTCACATTAATTTATCTGAATAGTTTTTTTACTCGCCAAATCGTTGCGGTTTTAGGCGTGGATATACGTGAGGCGTTTCAGCTTGGAAACCTTCAAATAGGTCTGCTGTACGGAACCGCATTTTCGATTATTTATGCCGTGGCAGGTATTCCAATGGGCAGGCTGGCAGATCGTATCTCAAGGCGCTGGATGATTGCAACGGGACTGCTGGTTTGGAGCCTGATGACGGTACTGAGCGGGTATGCTACATCATTCGCTTTTTTGGTCGTTGCCCGGCTGCTGGTAGGTGTAAGTCAGTCGATGCTGAGCCCGGCTGTCTATTCGTTGCTGGCCGAGATGTTTTCAGTCCAAAAAAGGGCTACAATTTTTTCTTTTTATGCCAGCGGTATATTTTTAGGAATCGGGTTTTCGTTTCTTGCAGGCGGAACCATCGCGCTGCAGTACAGCTGGCAAACGGCCATGATTGCGGTGGGTCTTCCGGGACTGATCCTTGTTCCTTTCGTATTTTGGTTTGTGAAGGAACCCGACCGGACCATCATCCGTCATACACATGAAAATGACCTGTTCAAGGATGCCGTTGCCCTGCTGAAAAAAAGGACGATTCAATATCATCTAATCGGATTTTCACTGCTTGCCTGCACAGGTTATACCGTCCTGGCGTTTGCAGGAACGGTCTTCAATGATGTTTTTAACCGCGCAGATTTAACACCACAATATGGCTGGTTTCTTTTCGGCGTGGCGGGCACCGTAATCCTGGCGGGCAAGGCGGCAGATAAACTCGCGGAACGGAAGCCGGAATATCGTTTTTGGATTGGCATTATAGCTGCCCTGGGCGGGTTGCCGTTTTATGCATTTGGCCTGTTTAATAGCAGTGCTGCATGGGGGTTCGGTTTGATGGGAGTCGGCGTGATGATCTCATCATGTTATAACGGGGTTGCTGCAGCCTTAATGCAATATCTCGTACCGGACCAAAACCGGGCGCTTGCCGGAGGCCTCTATCTTTTTGTAATAAGCATTGCGGGCTTTGGGCTCGGCCCTCCTGTAACCGGCTGGCTGATGGATGACGTTTTTACGGGTTTGTACGGCCCGTCAAAGGCAGTGATGTTTGTGATGTTAATATGCAGTATTGGAAGTACAATTGCGTTTTTGCTGGCCATGAGAACTTATGAAAATGATAAATTGGAATAACCCGGAAAACCCTCTGTAGTTTTTACTAACGCGTAAATTATTTCATAAGCTCATATACCAAAATGGGTTACACAATTATCAATAAATTTAGCGTAAAATTTCCAGGGTAAACCTGTTCTTGTGAAATGAGCGCTACCTCCGTACCCTTACACTGAAAAATAAAACCAATCAACCCAAACCACATTGGCAACTCAAAACGACATCGATGACACCAACCGGGATCAAACCCAATGGACGGAATCACCTTTCCTGATTATCAAGGGTTTTTTGATGGGATCTGCCGACATCGTTCCGGGTGTAAGCGGCGGAACGATGGCACTCATCACAGGTATTTATGATAGGCTGATCTTTGCAATTAAAAGCGCGGATAAGAACGCTCTTTCCCATCTTCTGAAGCTCAGGATATCAAAGATATTTGACACTTTTCACTGGAAATTCCTGCTTCTTCTCTTTACCGGCATTATTCTGGCAATCGCCTTTTTCACGAAAGTAGTGCCGCTTCAGGTTTATATGTTTACGGATCCTGAAATAGTTTATGGTCTTTTTTTCGGTCTCATTGTAGGATCAATTGTTCTGCTGGTTGCCGAGATATCTCCCGAAAGCAGGGGTTGGCTTAACCTCTTGCCACTGCTTGCAGGAGCTTTATTTGGGTTTTGGATTGTTACTCTCGTGCCAACAGACACCCCCGAATCAGCTTGGTTTGTATTTTTGAGCGGTTCAATTGCTATTTGCGCTATGATACTGCCCGGAATTTCCGGATCGTATCTGCTGCTGATCATGAGAAAATATGAGTACATTCTTACGCAGCTTGGAAGCATTGGTACGGTAGATACCGGAACCGCTATTCTGAATCTTCTTCCATTTTTTGTGGGAGCGGCAGTGGGAATCATTCTTTTTTCAAGAATACTATCCTGGTTGTTGAAACATTATCACGCGACCACACTTTTGGTTCTTATTGGATTTTTGGTCGGCTCTCTTTACGTGATTTGGCCTTACCAGGAGAGGGAGTTCAAGGTGTCAGTTCGATCGTCCCAAATCATGGAGTACACAGACCCGGTAGTCCAAAATATTCTGGAACGGGAAGAGCCGCCAAACCTGCCTGAATACAGACGTATCAAAGAGATCATCAACCCGGGTGCGTCGTTCGATGCTCTCAAAAAAGTAGAAGTAGAAACGGTATCAAGAAAATTGGTAACCAGCCAACCTTTTATACCAGAATCCGGTGATGAAGATGTGGATATCTGGGGTGGCGTATACGGTATGGCCGGCGGTTTGGTAATGATTTTGTTTATATCATACCTGAGAAAAGTTTAGCAGATGAAACAAGCGTAAGCCGATGATTTACACTACTTTCACAATTTCTAAGTATCTTGTTTATAGATAAAAATGCAAACAGAAATGGGGGCTAACATGATCCGGTTTAATAAAATATTAGTACCGACCGATTTTTCGAAAGGAGCAGAAAGTGCATATGCCGCTGCACAAAAAATTGCAGACACGTTTGGTGGAAAAGTTGACCTTTTCCACGTGGTTCCGACTATAAAATATCTGGCGGAAAGTGCAAAAAAACTTGGGGCCCCGATTGACATGAATAAGGATATTTACCCAAAAGTGTTCGAGGAGGCGGAACACAAGCTTGAAAAAGCAATGCGCGAATATATAAAAGACGAAACTAAGGGCGATTGTAAAGTCATGATCGACCGGAAGCCTTCGGAAACCATCTCTGAATATGCTTCAAAACAAAATTATGACCTGATTGTTATAGGCGCAAAAGGCAAAGATCTGACAAAAATGGTTCGCGGAAGTACCACTGAGAAGGTGATACGAAAATCCAAGGTACCGGTATTTTCAATTGAAGGCCGCTTGAATGAGCATGATATTAAAAACATTGTTATGCCAACTGACGGGTCGAAATTGTCATTTGCTGCATTCCCGATGTCTGTCGCACTGGCTGATACATTCAACGCGAAGCTGACGCTTTTCCAGGTCCTGGAACTATACGGCAACTCAGTTCTTGGCAATATGCCTCAACCCAGCAGGGACGAAGTGGTCGCTGTTTATGAAGAGGTTATCAAGCGCCTGAAACAATTTCTTGAAGACCAGGGAATTGAGTCTATTCATATTCAAAGAAGTGGTGTGTCGTTTGAAGATGAAATCACCATTGAGGAAGGTGGGGAAAGCCGGACAATACCTCTTGAGACCAAAGTGGAGCGTGGCGTCTCTGCACATTACGAAATCGAGTCGTACGCTTCCGACAGTGCTGACCTGGTTGTTATGGCCACGCACGGGCACAGTGGGTTTGCCCACCTGATTCTGGGCTCAACCGCTGAAAAAGTAGCGCAGTATATTAAAAAGCCGGTTATAACCGTAAGGCCTGAAAAAAAACTGTTTAAATAAAGGGTCTCGGTTTCGGGTCACGGTGTTTGACTGAGAAGGAGGATCCTTTGTTCGGAATTAGTCGAGAGACGAGCCAAAATTTTATTCATTATAAAAAAGAGGAGTTATGGAGAAGAGAATTGAAGGCAAAGTGGCAGTGATTACAGGAGGGGCCGGTGGCATTGGACTCGAAACGGCAAAGAGATTTTTAAATGAGGGAGCAAAAGGTATTTTACTGGTTGATATTAAAGAGGACCAGTTAAAAAATGCTGCTAAAGGACTGGAGAGCGATAAGGTTAAGTTTTTCAGAGGTGATGTATCCAGCAGCGACGACGCGAAGGCTTATATCGAAAAAGCTATTCAGGAATTTGGAAGAATTGACATACTATTTCTGAATGCCGGAATTGAGGGGGTCGTAAAACCACTCACAGAGTATCCCGAGGAGATGTTCGACAAGGTACTGGCCGTAAATGTAAAAAGCGTCTGGCTTGGGCTGAAGCATGCGTTCCCACATATGAAAGAGAATGGAGGCGGAAGTGTGATTATCACGTCATCGGTTGCGGGTCGTCAGGGCACGCCAAACGTGATGGCTTACGTAACAAGCAAACATGCCGTTGTTGGATCGATGAAGGTAGCGGCACTTGAAGGTGCCGAGCATGGAATCAGGGTGAACAGCATTCATCCCTCACCGGTAGACAACCGTATGATGCGTTCGCTGGAAGAAGGATTTTCACCCGGATCAGCTGAAGAAGCAAAAAAAGGATTCGAAGAGATGATACCGCTCAAGCGCTACGCAGATAACGCTGATATTGCCAACCTGGTTCTTTTTCTGGCGTCAGATGAAAGCTCGTTTATTACAGGATCTGCTTATTCAATTGACGGCGGTATGACGGCGTGACAGACTGGGAATTAGGCACTATTTTTGAGGTATAATTCTTTGTAAAAAGCTTGGAATAGTCATCTCAGTGAGGCTAGGATAAGATTTCCGGAAAAGTCATCCAGGCCTCTGAGCCGGGATCTCCCATCATAAAACGCATCAGACAAAAGGAAAATGGGAAATGCCGCCTATCATTGCGGCACATAACTTTGTGTAGTCTCAAAGACCTACAAGCACTTTACACCATCTAACAAAAACAAATTTTAGATAAAACCATGGCTAAAGATGTAAAAAAGAAGAGTTTCAGCGACATTATTAAAAGTGATACACCTGTATTGGTAGACTTTTACGCCGACTGGTGCGGTCCATGCAAAATGATGACACCCATCCTGAAAGATCTGAAAAAGGAGATGGGCAATTCTATCAACATTTTGAAAATTGATGCCGAAAAGAACGCAGATGCCGCAATCAAATACCAGGTTCGCGGTGTACCCACTCTAATTCTATTCAAAAATGGCCGCATTCTCTGGCAGCAGTCAGGCGTGGTGCAGGCTCCCCAGCTAAAGCAGATTATAGATCAGAAGTTAGAAGAGGCAGAAGTATAAAGGGTGTTAGTTAAATTAAGAGGACTGACCTTTGCAGTCATTTAGCAGATCTATTAATTGCACAGAAAAGAAGGCTTTTAAAGCTTGTGGTTCATTGTGTAATTATGAAGTTGGTATTAATGAAAAGTTTATGGGTTAAAAGTAAAATTTGGAAAGAACCACTTAATACCATATTCCAAAAATATAGGCGATTGCTTTTGAAGATCCTTTGATAACATCCCTTCGTAATTCTGTGCCATCAACTAATATGGCTTGCCGCCTAAATTGACCGGCGGGATGACACGCTTATTGGTTGGCACGTAGGCGGCGTTAACACAATAGTCTTTTTTTTTAATTTCGCCTTATCGTTACGGCGCATCATTCGCCAGCAAAATCATTGTCATTCTGCCCGCATTGTGGGAATAAACCGGTGACTTCTGCAGTGCTCGTCCTTTCTATAGTGTGCGGTTTTTAAATATCAGATGCCGCTAAAAAAAGATAAATCCCTCCTTCTCTGAAATTTTTTAAATAATTTTGAGAAGATTTTCAATCCTACGTCGCTAATGAAGAAAACAAGGAAAGCTTAGATTTAAAGCTGTCCTTGAAATTTCAAACTGCTCATGCGGTCGTATTTGAAGCGAATAACGGGATATACTGGATTCATTATTTTGATTCTGACAGGATTTCTTTGTGAGGGAAAGGTTTTATTCGCTCAGCAAGGATCTTTTTTGGATCAGTCGAGTCTTCGGCCTCTTACAGCCGGGGGCAGCATTGGGTTTTCTGCAAGCGCCTATGCTGTGGATGGCATTGAAAACCGACGCTCACCGGCAGTGGTACAGGCCAATGCCAATATGAATTTTTCAGTGTTTGGATTAAGGTCCGGTCTTAATTTAAACTATTCCACCGATGACACTGGATTGCGTCAAAACATGAATAACCTCTCCTTTAATGCAACCAGGAAATGGCTCAATGTTCAGGCAGGAGACGTAAACTCAAAATTGTCTCAATATGGATTAAATGGTACAACTATAAGAGGCGGTTACATCAGAATGGAGCCGGGTAATTTTCTTCTGGAACTTACCGGAGGTCGTTCTCAGCGTGCAGTACGTCCAAGTAGTGAGTCGGGATTCAGGCAGCCGGCATTTGAGCAGTGGGCTGCCGGCGGAAAAATTGGATATGGAAATCCTTCATCGACCTATTTTCATTTAAGTTCGTTTTATGCTATTGATGAAAAGCTATCTATAACAGATTCGAATATTGAAATAACTCCGAGGGAAAATCTAACGTTAACCCCGGATTTTCAGATTGACATCTTCAAGGGGCGGTTAACGATCGGCAGCGAAGTAACAGCCTCAATTTACACACGTGATCTTAACAGCGGAAGCTTCTCATTGGAAGAGGGAGGTGTTCCGCGATTCTTCTCTTCGTTTTATACGCCCAGATCGAGCAGCCGTATTAACTATGCCGGAACGGCCAGCGCAAATTTAAACCTGGATCTATTCAATCTTGGACTGGGCTACGAAAGGATACAACCGGGGTTTCGGTCGCTGGGCAGGGGAAGAGTTCGGGATGATCAGGAAAAAATACTCATTAACCCCGCTCTCAGACTATTCAATAACCGGCTAAACATCAGTTCAAATATTGCCCTTGGACGCGATAATTTGATGAATAATCGAATTCAGACGCAGCGTAATTCAACTATCAACAATAACGTACAGGTTGTTTTCTCAGAAACAATAAACCTGAATATCGTCTACGGACTGATTTTAAATAATATTACGTCTGAAGCTGTCAACGATGAAATTCCCGGCAGCGGCCATTCTCAAATATCTCACAATCTGTTGCTGCAGCCCGGCTTTACTTTTCGGGGAGATACGTATACTCACAATATCTCAATTACAGGCGGCTACCTGACCATAGAAAGCAAGTTTGACAGTCAAAATCAAACCCCGAACCGATCCTTCTCATCGACGTCGATTACCTCAGCACTTAACTATACCATAACACTACCTTCCGGTATGTCTGTATCATCCTCAGCTAATTATCTGATAAACCAATCGGGGGATTTGGACCTCCAAAACCTTGGATTTAACCTGGGCAGCAGCTACTCATTTTTTGATCGCAAACTTAGTGTTAGTGCAAACGCAGGATTCAGTAACAACTCAAGTGAGCGTGAAAATACTACAGGCAATAGTACCACAAACAAATTGCAGCAACTATCGGGAAGTCTGAATTCCAGCTATCGGCTGACAGGCAAAGATTCATTTTCAATTACGATAAGAACCCGCAGCAATAGGGTGATTCAGGGAGGCGGCAGACAGTTCAGTGAATTGGAAGGCACCTTTCAATATCAAAGAAGATTCTAACCAACTAACTACTAGCGATGACATACAGGGTTCAAGAAAAATATGCCGTATTTATAAAACACGCCCTTTTGGTTGTGATGGTATCTTATCCTGCGCTTACAATATTGAGCCATCCTTTACAGGCTCAAAGTTCAACACAGGTGAACATAGTTGGAATACCGCCAGTCATTTCATCTCCGTATGCAGACGATATTGAGAGCAAATTCAAGAGTGGTCAGTATCAGGTTATATTCAACTACTCGAATTTTAGCAGTCAGCCTGTTGATTTTGTTTTTGATGTAGCGTTAACCCGGAACAACCGTATACTTTTTGAGATTACATCTGTTCCAAGAGCATACACGCCGGGAAGTTACGTGTTTACGTCCTTTTTTGAGGAGATCCAATTTCGTGAAACATCAGATGATATCCTGGGTCAGCTAAACAGGGACCTGAAAACCAGGTGATTCAATCCGGTTCTATGCCTGAGGGAAACTACGCGCTCGAGATTAAAGCAAGGCCCTTTACCGGATCAAGCGGGATTAATTCAATCCAGGGGTTGTCCATATTTTCGGTTCGGTATCCGCAGCCGCCTATTTTGATTTCCATCCAGAATAATGCGAATGTAAATATTGACAGCCCCACCTTTTCTTGGACACCGGTGGTAAGCTCAATGGGTGGTATGTTTGAATATGAATTTCTGCTTGTTGAGGTGTTTAACCGTCAAAGTCCGCTCCAGGCCATAAACAGTAATCGTGAACACGCAGCCGTGACTCTGTCCGGTCAAACCACGCTTCCCTACACGCTCGAGTATCTGCCTCTTGAGTAGGGAATGACCTACGCCTGGCAGGTGACGGCGCGAAATTCAGGTGGACAAATGCCGCTGCAAAACGAAGGTGTCAGCGAAATTTACACCTTTACCTATAAAGATAAACGTGGTTCAGATGGTGTTGCGGAAGGACTCACCACTTTTCCGCTGATCCAGAACCTGGTTGAGTTGACCAATTTTGACCAGGCAGGCATTATAGAAACTCGTTCAACTTATATTATCAATGGAACCGTGGAATCGCTGGTTGATGTGCCCGGAACTTTAAACCCGGTAATGGTGAGGGCACAGGCTATCAATCTGGAAGTGCAGAAAGGAAGTTTATCAAACCCGGTTTTCCTGGGTGGCCGTGTTGAATTCGAAGGCGATCCATATAATGCAATATATCCGGATTTACAGTTTGTGCAATTCGATGAGGTTACCTGGGATTTGAATTCAGGTTTGATTGCTGACGTCAGTTTGGTCACTCCCGATCTCCAAACATTCAAAGCAGAAGGAAATCTTCAGTTAACATCGGCGGGAATATCAGGCATTGTGCGCGCACGCGGATCTCCTCTCTTTCGGTTTGATGACGGGCCTGTAGACTTTGAAATTCATCAGCTTACCGGAAGCTTTCCCGAAAATAGATTGACGGCAGAAGGGGATGTTATAATGAATGGTGTGGATGCTCCCTGTACGATTGAAAATATGAACTTTACCGGCAATATTTCGACATCATTTAACTGTACTAACTTTGAAAAAGAACCATTTTTATCAGAAAACTCTGTTGTATCACTAACACCTTCGTTTGTGCTGGGAGATCTCAGTATTGATTTAGAAAGCAGTGAGATGGAATACAGTATCATAATGCAGTCGGATCTCGACATTGATCTGACAGATGATAGAACCTGTAAAATAAAATTTCACACATTGTTTGATTCTGAAGAGGGAACAGAATCAAACAGTATTCAGCAATATTGCTCTATTCTGGATGGTGGTATAGATCTCGGGTTTGCTGACCTGGCCCTTCAAAGTTGAGATGGGATTTGGTCAGGTTCCTGGTGCAACAGACGTTTTTGATTCCGGTTTAGACCTGGAATCTCCTCCGTCGCCGCCCGGAGAATCGCTTCACGCCTGGTTTGAAACCCAGGACAAAAAACTGTTTCAGGATTTCCGAAACGCATTTAGTGAAAAACAAATCTGGACGCTGAAATTACAGCCAGGCGGCAACGATAATGTAGAACTAAACTGGACTCATGAACAGGTGACTTTTGCCGGTTCGCTTTCGATTACAGATCCGGAAGGCACATTTTCCCTGAATATGTTTGAAGTTAATAACCTGGAAATAAATACCGGACAGATTGATGAACTGCACATTATTTTTAGTTTAGAAGAAAAGTAGTGTTGCGTCATGTATGTAATTTCATAATCAACCTGAGAAACCCGGAAAAGCACCGAGGGCTCGGTACCAGAAAAACACCGGCCTCGGGAATGCTCACGTCTTTATTCGACAAATGAGAAATGACATGGCACTAGCAGCGAAGGTAGAATTCTTCAGGTTTTGAACGAAGGAGAATGGGCTTGCAATTACAGCCTGTGTAACTCACCTATACATGTAGTTAGAGCCGCAAAGCCGATAGTGGTTCAGGGGGCATTATTTTAACTCCTAATAACACGAAAGTATACTTTTGGCAGAGTTTCTCGCTCTGCATCGTTGGCCTAAAACCCGTGACAATTTGAAACCAAACTATTTAAAAGGGATCGCTTTATTGCTTTAAATAGTTGCAGATTGACCGATAAAAGATGAATTATGATTATGCAGCCTGATTGATCGGCTGGGTAACTGAAGTACAAATTTAGCGGACTCCTTTTCTAATAAGGGATTATCTGAAGCACATTGTATTTAATCTATTTAGATAGATGATTTGCGGTAAATGATTCGCTATACTCGTAGGATAATTCTATAATTCGGAAAAATTTCGGTGGTTTTACCTTCATGAATAAACAGACGATCGATCATCTGGCTAAGAAAGTTCAGAAGACAGAAGAGACACTAACTAATAGCGAAAGAAATGAAATAAGTGCAATTCTAAAGGCTCATAAAGAATCTCTCAGACATAACGATCTCGTACATGAATTGTCTCAAATAGGCCGGAAGGAGATACCACGCAATGAATGGAAAGCTTTTTTTCGGAATTGCATCCAGAAAATTGGTGAAGGGATACAGGCTGACTGTATAAGGTATTACAACTTCACATTTAAGGCCGAAACCGGTGAGCCTGGATTGATACCGGAAGTAGTTTGGCAGGCGCAGTCATCCCGAGATTTATTCGACCCGGGGAATTCTCCAACGTTCCTTTCCCAGCGCAAATACAGCAGTCTTTTTGAAAGGATGAGAAATAGAAGCTCCTTTCAGACGACCCCGGACAAAGAAGACATCGGGCCGTTAAAAATGCTTATGCAGGCGGATAAATGCTTGTCGATGTTGGTTCTGCCAGTTCGAAGCAACACTACATTATACGGGATGCTCCGCGTGGATAGCTGCCATAAAGACCGAAAATGGTCTGATTCAGAACTCAATCTTTTGCACCCGATTATTTTTCAGTTACGAAATATTCTTGAAAAGCGAGACTTGGAGAAGCAGCTTCACAGTACTTACAGGCAAGCTCAGATAGGTACATGGGAGATGGATATCAAGTCTGGTAATTTTAGCTGGTCCAAAGTAACAAAAGAGATTTTTGAGCTGGATAGCAAAAGTTTACCCAACGGTGAGTTGGCTGCAGATTTGTTTTATGATGAACGCTCAAAAAATAAAGTGATGGAGGCAGTTGAACGTGCTCAGATTACAGGTGAACCCTATGATTTGGAAATTAAAATCAAGACGGCAAAAGGAAACGCAAAATGGGTGCGTGATACCGGTCAGGCCCAGTTTAAAAATGGAAAATGTGTTCGGCTATATGGTATAGTTCAGGATATACATAAGCGTAAACTGGCAGAACAAGAATCTGAAAAAAATAAACGATTGTTAGAGGCCATCACCCAGCAAACAGAGGTGGCGGTGTGGGTGAGAAATGATAGTGGTGACATTCTGTTTGTGAATAAACAATGGAAATCAATTTTTGGGCTGGAAGAAAAAGAAGTAATTGGAGCTTCATTACGTGATTTTTTTGAAAAGAAGCACGCCGATGAAATGATTGCCTCAGACCGGTCAGTTGTAAAAAATAACAAACAGGTAATATTTGAGGAGCTTATTAAAACGGCTTCGGGGCCGCGTCATTTTATGGTCAATAAGTTTCTGCTGAAAGGAATATCTGGATTCGAAAATGCAGTAGGTGGTATAGGAACCGATATCACCGAAATTAAAAAGACAGAAGAGCGGCTTCAGAAGGCAGAAGAGAAACTCAGGGAAATAATTGAACACAGTACCAATTTATTTTACACGCACGATGTAAATCACAAACTTACATACCTGAGTCCGCAATCGATCGACTTTTTAGGATATCATCCGGATGAAGCTAAACGGCGCTGGATAGAATTTGTATCTGATCATCCGGACAACGAAAAAGGGTTTCACCGAACCCAGCGGGCAATCGAAACGGGTGAGCCACAGCCCCCCTTTGAACTGGAATTGGTTCGCGGTGACGGTGTGAAAATATGGGTCGAGGTGAATGAAGCCCCGGTTATTAAAGATGGGAAGATCGTTTCCATTGCAGGATCCTTGACCGATGTGACAAAACGTAAAGAGGCTCAGAGCAAAATTCGTGACAGTCTGAGAGAAAAAGAAACACTGCTTGCCGAAATACATCACCGCGTAAAAAATAACCTCGCGGTCGTAGCAAGCCTGATGCAGCTTCAGGCAATGGAATCTGAAAGCCAAGATGTTCGGGGAGAGCTCCTCGAAAGTGTGCTTAGGATAAAGTCGATGGCAGGGATACATGAGCACTTATATAAAACGGAAGATTTTTCAAATCTTGATTTTGCTCATAACCTGAAAACGCTCGTCGGCGAAATTGTAGATACAATGCAATATTCTGTCGATATATCACTAAAATTCGAGTGTGATGAAGTTCGCTTGAGTGTGAATCAGGCAATTCCCTGCTCTCTGGTCGTTAATGAAGTGATCACAAATATTATAAAGCATGGTTTTAAAGGGCGCAAAACCGGTAGTGTGGTCATACGTTTGTATCAAAATGACAAAACTGTTACTCTCGCGATAAAAGATAATGGTGTAGGACTGCCTGCAGATTTTAATCCTGAATCAACGAAGACACTTGGCATGCAGCTTATAAAAACGCTGTCGGACCAGCTTTTCGGGACATTCAAATTTGAATCTGACGAAGAAGGTTCAATTTTCACTCTATCCTTCCAGAAGAAAGCCGATAAATCGTTGCACACCTAAGTCGAATCTTTCTTTGATGTTATTAGAACGACAGAAAAATTATCATTAAGTAATTGTAATATAGCGCTTTATGCCATTCTTAAGATCTTTGAAACGCTATTTTTCCATTCGGCGGCCACTTCCGGCTCACTATAAAGATCAGCTGCAGACATCCATTTCTTTTTACAGGTATCTGAATGCGTCACAAAAAAGCAGACTTGAAAAGCGAATGAGCGTGTTGCTGTCCGAAAAGATTTTTGAGGGATGCGGCGGATTAACGGTTACTGATGAAATGAAGGGGGTGATTTCTGCGTATGCAGGATTGCTCATCATGGAAAAACCTTCAGATTATTACAGCGATTTACGTGCAATCCTGATTTACCCGGATGATTACGTAGCACCGGTGTACCAGGTAGAAGTCGGGGGTGTGATCACGGAGGGCTCAGAGCGACGGCAGGGAGAGTCGTGGGACTCAGGAAGCGTGGTGCTGTCGTGGAGTGATATTCGTGAGTCAACGCTCAACAGGGAGAATAACCATAATCTAATTATTCATGAATTCGCACATCAACTGGATGATCAGTATGGATTATCGGCGGGTATTACGTTGCAAGGTAAGCCGCTTCAGACGGATGATTGGACCGGAGAATTAGCGAAAATTTATCGCGATTTGATAGAGGCGGACCGGTTCAGACGGAGAGAGCATCCGCTGGACTTGTATGGGGCAACTAATCCGGCAGAATGCTTTGCGGTTACGCTCGAAGCGTTTATTGAATCGCCCAGGAAACTTCAGTCAGCTTATGGCGCCGCCTACCGGTTACTTGCAGATTTTTTTGGATATGATCCTGGACGAATTTGGGATTTTTGAGCAAATGAGGCGGTGAACAGGATGTTTAACAATTTCTTAACATACATTTTCCGGATTCTCCTTAAAAAAAGGTCAACAAGTTTTATATTGTGAATCTGAAAAAAATTCAGTTAATATGATCAGTAATAGGTTAAATCTGCGTTGAAAAAACCAAGATTTGTATGAACTACACTTTTTTTGACTTTCTACAGCTAATCGGATCCCTTGGGGTATTTATTTATGGGATGAAAGTTTTTAGTGACGGGCTGCAGAAAGTGGCAGGAAGTAAACTTCGGGCCATTCTTAAAGGTATGACGACCACCCGATTCCGGGGAATCTTAACCGGTTTTGGTGCTACTACCATCACGCAGTCGTCAAGTACTACAACGGTTATGGTTGTCAGTTTCGTTAATGCAGGACTTATTACCTTTTTAGAGTCAACAGGTGTTATTATGGGTGCCAATATAGGCACAACAGTAACAGCCTGGATGGTGTCTATCTTCGGGTTTAAAATGCAGATTACGCCAATAGCTATTATGCTGATTGGTATATTTTTCCCTTTTAT
Source organism: Rhodohalobacter sp. 8-1 (assembly GCF_038150125.1). NCBI lineage: Bacteria > Pseudomonadati > Balneolota > Balneolia > Balneolales > Balneolaceae > Rhodohalobacter > Rhodohalobacter sp. 8-1. The sequence goes on from NZ_JBBVMF010000016.1 coordinate 24,933, forward strand.
GTTTTTTGGGAAAGAGAAGCTGCAAAACCTCGCAGAAGCCATGATCGGGTTTGGTATTCTATTTATCGGGCTTGATTTCATTAAAAATGGCGTGCCGAATATAAGCGACAATCCCGAAATGTTCATGTTCGTGGACTCCTTCACGGAGTTTGGATTTCTCTCAATTCTTATTTTTGTGCTTGTTGGTACACTATTGACGCTGATTACGCAATCATCTTCAGCTTCTACAGCTATCACGCTTGTCATGCTGTTCCAGGGCTGGATTGATTTTCCTATCGCGGCAGCGATGGTTCTGGGTGAAAATATCGGTACAACCGTAACCGCAAATATTGCAGCAATTGTAGGAAACGTCCACGCAAAACGGGCGGCGAGGTTCCACTTTATCTTCAATGTGTTTGGGGTGGTCTGGATGCTGATACTGCTTCAGCCTTTCTTGACAGGGATTGATGAAGTTATGAGCTTTTTCTCACCCGAACTGGGATCTGTGATGGTAGCAAATAGTGAATTGCAGCGGGCAAACGCTACGCTTGCACTCTCACTGTTTCACACGGCGTTCAATATTATTAACGTGCTGCTGCTCGTTGGGTTTGTACCGCAAATCATCAAATTTGTTGAGCGAATACAGAAAGAGAAAACGTCATCAGACAGTAAATTTCGTCTTCAGTACATTTCGTCAGGCATGATGTCATCTGCCGAGATGTCGATCCAGCAGGCACATAAGGAGATTCAGCTCTTCGCCAAACTGCTCGAAAAAATGCATTTTAGTTTTCAGGGACTCTTTTTTAAAAAGCAGAAGAAGCAGGAAAAATTCTTGAAAAAGATTAAAAAACGAGAGCAGATTACAGATAATATTGAACTGGAAATTGCTGAGTATCTCACCAATATTTCCAAATTTAATCTCTCAGATTCTGCTACCCGTAAGATCCGTGCTATGCACAGTATGATCAATGATATGGAGCGTGTGGGTGATATCTATTTCCAGATGTCGAAAACGTTTGAGGAGATGCAGAACAATGAGATAAACCTTCCGGAAGATGCCAGTGAAGAGATAGGGAAGATGCTTGATCTGCTGCATAAAGCGATTCGGCTTGTGCGAAATAATCTGGATCAGGATAATGGTGGATTTGACCTGCAAAAGGCTATCGACATTGAAAAGAAAATCAATGCAATGCGGGATGAATTACTTGAGAAGCATTACAAGAGACTCGAAGACAAATCATACTCCAATAAAGCCGGGTTCATTTATCTTGATTACATGAACAGAATGGAGAAAATCGGGGACCACCTGTTTAACGTAAGTGAGGCGATTGCAGGGCGTAAAGTAAAATCAGCCTATGCAACCGTTATGGAAGAGCGCAAGTAGCAAGCAGAAGAGAGATTAGCGAATCTTTAGCTACTTACGTTTATCTTTAATGTAAATAGCTTTTGACTGACCTTCGCCAACCGATCGTTCTTCGATTTCGAAGAGGTTCATAGCTTTAACCAGGTCTCCCAGCTTCTGAAACCCATAGTTTCTGGGATCAAACCCCGGCGATTGCTTGGCTATGTTGCTGCCGACTGGTGCAAGGTGCGCCCAGCCGCTTTCGTCTGATGACGCTTCTACCGCATTTCGTACAAGGTTCACCAGCTTTGTGTCCTGCTTCAGTTCATTGATTGGTTTTCTTTTCTTTCGTGTAATTTCATCTTCATCATCTTTCAATACTTCAGTGTAGATGAATTTATCGCAGGCAGCTACAAACGGATCAGGAGTTTTCTTTTCTCCAAATCCATAAACGGTCAGCCCTGATTCCCGGATCCGGGCTGCAAGTTTGGTAAAATCGCTGTCGCTGCTTACCAGGCAAAACCCATCAAAGCTACCTGTATACAAGAGATCCATTGCATCAATAATGAGGGCACTGTCTGTAGCATTTTTTCCTTTTGTATAGCCAAACTGCTGGATAGGCTGAATTGAATGTTGTAATAAAAGGTCTTTCCAGCTTCGCAGCTGAGGCTGAGTCCAGTCGCCATAAATACGCTTTACATTTGCAATTCCATATTTGGCGATTTCAGCAAGTAGGTTTTCTGTAATAGAGGGCTGAGCATTATCGGCATCAATGAGAATAGCGAGTTTGTCAGTGTTTTTTTGATCCATTGTACTGCTCTATAATTGCTGTTGATTCTGCCGGACAAATAATGATGGGGCAGAAATGAAATAAATATTCGGTTTCAATGTAGAAACAATTTTAGAGGAAAGTTGATAAATACCCAAATGATTTTGTATTTATAAGGATAATGATGCCTCGGTAAATGTTCTATCAGTAAAAGCTTACCGAAAGGTTGAAATATATGTGAGCCTTGAAGAGGCCGAATTAATATAAACACACAATTGAAAAGGAGTTAAGCAATGCCAAAGTGTCAACTATATAAAGATGTGAAAGGCGAGTGGCGATGGAGACGACAAAATAAAAAGGGTGATATTGAAGCTTTCTCGAAACAAGGATTCGAGAGTGAAGAAGAGTGCAAAAAGAACGGAAAAGAAGAAGGTAACTGCACCAGTTTTCGAAAAGGCGCTTTTCACTAAATCTTGTAAATTCGCATGGTTGAACCTGATCAATGGGGGCTGGCGAAAGTCATTCTCCATTTTTAAAAAGGCCAGTTGGAGTACAACCATTTAGACTCAAGCTTTTTTTTAGGGATTGGTTTGAATAACTCGTATATTAAAATTGTTAATTGAAATCCCACCAACGGTTCGGTAATTTTTTTGAAAACGACACGGTATTGCCCTTCTTTTCATTAGATGAACACCTAGGTGTATAAACTCTACAATATACTATTATGAGTAAGCAAACAGGAAAAGTAAAATGGTTTGACGCAGAAAAAGGTTTTGGATTCATCCAGCCAGATGAAGGCGGAAAAGACATTTTTTGTCACAGAAACAACATCGAGAATCTTGGATTCCAAGAGGGTCTTGAAGACGGCGAAGCCGTTGAATTTAATGTAGAAGAGACTCCCAAAGGTCTAAGTGCTACAGACGTTGTAAGTCTTATTTACGAATAAGCACCACATTTTAATGTGATTTTAAAAGCCCGTATTCTTAAGTGAATACGGGCTTTTTTGTGTTTAATAAGGGGTGTGATTTCTCAAATCACTCCATCACCCTTCAAGATAAGCCCGGGCAATGGCGGTAAATTTCGCCGGCTGATCCAAAAATGCGTAATGTCCTGCCTCTTCAATCTCCACCAGAGCGCTGTTATTAAGTCCCTTCTCCAGTCGTTTGGCCTGGTCCATCGGTGTGGCAGCATCATCTTTTCCCCACAGCAGCAGCACTTCCTCATCGATAGAAGATAGTTGGTCATCAAAAAATTCTGTAACAGATTTCACAAATGTTTCGCGCATCACTCCCGTCAGTTTTTGATAGTCCGACGATCCCAGTGATTTCCACAGCTGTGTTTTTCGAAGCCGATTCATCACTGCGTCGCGTTTTGAAGGAATTACAAGTTTAACGGGTAGTTTTAATAGCTTTGCTGTCAGCCGTTTTGCGTGAAAGGAGAGAGAGCGCTTAGGTTTTAAACCCGCACCACCCGTGATGATCATTTTATCAATTTGAACGGGCCGGTCTTTCATCGACAATATTTTCAGTAAAATTCGTCCGCCGAAACTATGGACCAGGAAATCTACAGATGTATCGGGATAGTTTTCCTGAAGAAAGGCCAGTACCATCCCGGCATAGTTGCCAACTGACCAGGCCGAACGGGGTTCCGGTGACTCCCCAAATCCAGGAAGATCCAGCAAAATACACGTTCGTTGGCTGGCGAGTTTCTTTGCAAGCGGCATCATTACGGCTGAGCTGCTTCCCCAGCCATGCAGCATGATGAGTGGTTTCCCGGCCCCAACCTTGTAATAAGCAATGTCTAACCCATTGTAGTGGTATTTATTTGACTTAATTTCCATGGAACATGTAAGGGAGTTGCAAATTTTTGATCATAAACATAAGGGTGAACAATAAAACAGAAAACAATGAAGAGAAAATTATTCTTTTGGTTAGATAGTTTACAAATTAGCAGAAGCGAACGAATCGCTATTTCCGTTCTCATGGCGCTAATGCTACTATTGACGTCCGCGATCGTATTTATCGATCCGGCCCCGTCGATTGATAACGAGACGTACGCCGATCTGGAAGAGGTGTTCCGTGAGCGATCAGCAATCAAACAACAAGAGCACGCCGCCATTATGGCCAGGTACACTCCGGCCGCCGGAAATACAACCGGGCAAGAGGCTGTGCAAATGAATGAGCCAGTGGCAAACATTAAATCCCTTGAAAAACCGGAACCCGCACAAGCTTCACCAGATACGATACGTATTAATATAAATAAAGCAAGTGCAAAAGAGCTGCAACAGCTGCCGGGGATCGGGCCGGCATATTCAGAGCGTATTGTTGAGTGGCGAAATGAACATGGTAATTTTTCGAGTGTAGAACAACTGCTTGAAATACGCGGAATAGGCCCGGTACGATTGGAAAAAATAAGAACTATGATTGTATTGTAATCATCGGGCTTCCAATCGCCGCATGCATTCTGTATTTTATAAAACTTAAGTAGCGACAACTTGCTGCGGTAATTTGGAAATATATCTATGGCAAATAAAATTTTGTGGGCTGACGATGAAATCGATCAGCTAAAATCGCATATTATCTTTCTTGAAAACAAAGGATTTTCTATAACCCCGGTTACGAATGGCGAAGATGCCATTTCAATGATCAAAAAGGAAGTCTTCGATCTTGTATTTCTGGATGAACAGATGCCTGGCATGGATGGCTTGGCTACTCTCGAGCAAATCCAGATCCTGCAGCCATCTCTTCCTGTAGTGATGATTACCAAAAGCGAGGAAGAGTCGATTATGGAAGATGCAATTGGAAGTAAGATTGCGGATTACCTTATCAAACCGGTAAATCCCAACCAGATTCTGCTTTCCATCAAACGGACGCTCGATAAAAAACGGATTGAAAATGAGAAATCTGCCCAATCCTACCTCAAAAATTTCAATCAGCTCTCCAGCAGGTTTAATGAACAGACTGACTGGAAAGGCTGGATAGACATCTACCGCACCCTCACCAATTGGGAGATGAACCTGGAGAACAGTGATGAGGGGCTTCAGCAAGTGCTTCAGGATCAGTTTCAGCAGGCAAACCAAGCCTTTGGAAGGTTCATTGAGCTGGAATATAAATCATGGCTAAATAAGGAGTCCGGCGACCGGCCGATTTTAAGTACCGACCTTTTGAAAGAGAAAGTATTTCCTAAGTTATCTAATGATGAAACAGTGGTTTTCTTTCTGATTGACTGTATGAGATACGATCAGTGGGTTTTGTTCGAGAGAATTCTGACTGAGTACTTTTCAATAGAAACAGACTTCTACTACTCAATCCTGCCAACGGCTACACCTTACTCAAGAAACTCTATCTTTTCAGGGCTTTTCCCGCTGCAGATTCAGGAGCGTTACCCTAATCTTTGGGAGATGGGGCAGGATGAAACATCTTTAAATCAGCATGAAGAAGAACTTTTGGGTATTTACCTGGCCCGGCACCATCTGAAAGAACCGTTTAAGTACGAGAAGGTGATCAGGCCTGAAGAGGGTAAAAAAGTAGCCGGCAAAATGCAGAACTATGCACAATCTCAGTTCTCCGCTATTGTATATAATTTTGTGGATACGCTTGTTCATAGCCGGTCAGATTCAGACGTGCTGAAGCAGCTATCGCCGGATGTGCCGGCCTTTCGATCGCTCACTGAATCGTGGTTTCAGCACTCGTCACTGCTGCAGATGTTCAGAGAGCTTGCTGATGAAGATGTGACCATCGTAGTATCGACCGATCACGGTGCGGTTCGGTCTATGCGCGACACTAAAGTTTTTGGCGACCGTGATGCGGCGACTAATCTGCGGTATAAGTACGGACGCAATTTGAAGGCAGAAGAAAATGCTGCAATTTATATCGATAAGCCCGAGGAGTACTATTTGCCGGTTCCAAAAACAGCGAATTCATATATCATTGCAAAAGAAGACTACTATTTTGTGTACCCGACGAACTACCACCGTTTTCAGAATCTTTACAAAGATACGTTCCAGCATGGAGGTGCTTCGATGGAGGAGATGATACTGCCGGTTGCCACGTTAAAACCCCGCCGATAGCAATGGACTCATTTATTTGCAAAAGCGAGAAGGCCACAATGGATCTCGCCCGGAAAATGGGTGAGAAAGCAAAGCCGGGGGACATCATTTGCCTGAAAGGGGAACTTGGTGCCGGTAAAACACATTTCGTGAAAGGATTTGTAACAGCCTTTGGAATTTCCCCGGAGGCCGTATCAAGCCCGACATTTTCTATAATTCAGGAATACAGCGGAACGCTTCCGGTGTACCATTTTGATTTCTACAGACTTGAAAATGTGCAGGAAGCACTTGAAATTGGGTCAGAAGAATATTTTTATGGTGAAGGCGTTTCAATTATCGAATGGCCTGAACGTGTTGAAGCAATTTTACCTGAAGATGTTAAGCAAATTCATATAGCTTCGATAAATAGATCAACAAGAAAAATAACAATCACCTGACTGTTCTATCAGCAGAATTGAACCCAGATGGCAACTAAAAAGCGACGACTCTCTTACAGACTTGACCTGCTTCCGGTAATTTTACCCTATCACCGGCGTGCTACAAATATAGTACAGCTCGGTGACCTGGTGTATTATGGGCCATCGCCAGAATATTATGGAATTGGGGAAGTGGTTGACACGAGTGAAAAGTACTGCATCGTCGATTTCAGGGGAACAGGCCTGCTTGGCATTCAGAAAGATGTGTTTGCTAACAAATATATTATTCCGATTCATAAGCTTAACCTGGGAAATATTCTCAAGTCTACCTGAGTACAGTTTATTAGTTTAGATGGTTATTTGTTAATTGGCGTCTGTTTTTTTGATTCAATCTGTAGATGCCTTTTCAGAATCTCTTCGTTTGCGGCCTATCAGCCATATCGCACCTGCAACAAAGAGCCCTGGGTAAAAAGGTTCCACACCAAGATAGAGATAGCCCTGATTGCCTGTAGGGTAGAGAGTGCCTAAGATAAGCCAGCCAAATGAGATTAGAATCGGCATAATAAGCGCTACAGCAGCCCGGGAGCGACGGAGCCGGAAAGGCCTTAGGTAAATGCCGAGTACCGGTATTAAGAGTCCGGGAATACAGACTGAGCCGATAACATACCACAAATCAATAACGCTGGGATAGATGACAGTAAGCAGAATCCCCAATAGTGCTGACACAAGAATCCCCGCACGTGTTAGAAGGTTTGGTTTAATTGATGGAAAATATTTGCCAAGAAAATCACGCCCAAGTGTTTGCCCCGAAATAAACAGGTAGCTGTCGAGGGTTGACATAATGGTTGCCAGCAGCGTTACGAAAAAGAGTCCCTTCAAACCAACCGGCAGTAGCTGATCGGCCAGAATGGGATAAGAGAGAATGGGTTCTTCGATACCACTCCCCAAAATAACGAACGCATACAGCCCTGTGAAGCAAGTTAGGAAATCGAACAAGGTCCAAAATCCGATGGATATAAAAATTCCGTTACGAGCTGTTTGCGGAGAATTTGCCGCCGCTGCACGCTGATGGAAACTGGGATCAACGAACGTCCATAGCGCGATAAAAAACCAAACAATAATGTACTGCCAGCTGAATCCGCCGGTGAAGTCTCTATGCTGATCCGGCAGTGCTGAAAACAGGGTTCCAAACCCGCCGAAATCCACGATTGCAAAAAGCAGCAGCATCGCAAAGCCGCCAAACATGAGAATCATCTGGAGAATATCTGTGCGGATTACGGCGCCGAAACCGCCAATGGTGATGTAAATAACAGAGAACAGAGCTACAAGTGAAGCATAAGTGAGGTAGGGCGTGTCGCCTCCAATCATAAACTGAAAGAGCACGCCCATCATAAGAATGTATGGTGCGGGGCTCACTAAAATAAAAATCGGGAGCGCACTGATTCTCCCGGCAGCAGGCGTATAGCGGTTTGAGATAGCTTCCGGGATGGTAAGTGCTTTATTTAGCCGAATTTTCCCGGCCAGGTAAATTGCAAAAATTGCAGAAAAAAGGTAAAAGGGTACTCCGAATACCAGCCATTGTGATATACCAAACTGGTAGCTGAACTCTCCAACGCCAAGTATCCCACCATACCATGTAGACACCAGGGTTGCGACAAATGCAGGTATAGTCACTTTGCGCCCGCTTAAAAGGAATTCTTCTTCATCATCACTCTGCCAGCCTTTTTTCCAGCTAATCCAGATAAGAAAAAGAAAGTAGATGAGTATGATGAGCCAGTCAAAAGAAAAAAGCTGAGCTGTCACTGGTTAGATTTTGAGTCTGTTTTATGATTTATAAAAAACAGTAAGTCGCCACTGTCGAATGTGATTTCAACACGCGGAGCGACAGTCAGGTTCGATGAGCCATCAAATATTCCGTTTTCGAGTGTATCATTAGAAAGATTGTATTTCAGGCCCCTGCTGGTCACGCCGCGAACAATGCCCGAAAGCGGGAATAGCGATACTTCAGTATGAAGGGAGAAGTTTTCTCTGAAGGGTGAATCTATCAATTTAACGTCACAATACAGATCGCGAAAATAAATAGAATCAAACAAGGTGTGATACTGCTTTAGAACGGACAGATTTTTCACCGTGTGATCCAGGCGTAATCCTGTGGCGCCGTAAACCACAACATCCGCGATCCCCTTACTATGGGCGTAATCCAGGGCTTTTTCCAAGTCATTAAAATTTTGATTGGGTCTTTCAATCACTTTCCATGGATCCGTCTTTTCAGGTTTATAGCTGTCGAGATCACCAATAACAATATCGGGTGAGATATTCATGGCCCGGGCAGTATTTCCCCCTCCATCGGCGGCAATAAAAAGATCTGCTTTTTTGAGTGAATGAACAATTTGTGCGCGATCAGGGGGTTGTCCGTTGCAGAGAATCACTGCAGATTTTAATTCATTTTTCATAAACGCAGACCAATTGCAGACTGTTAAGTAAGATCTGATATAAAAATTAATTTGATTCCCATTGCAGGAACCCTGATTTTAACAGGCTATTTTTCATGCTAAGGATAAAGATTTTATGTTTAAAGAATTCATCAAAAACGTAAAGAAGCATCATCGAATTGGCGTGTATTCACATATTCGTCCTGATGGAGACTGTATCGGTGCGCAGGTAGCTCTTTGTATTTGGCTTCAAAAAAATGGATTTGAGCCTGTTGCATTTAACGATGACGATATCGCAGAAAACCTGGTTTGGCTGACTAACTACTTTCCAATCGAAAAAGCCACAAAAGAGAGCGTTGAAGCCTGTGATCTTCTGATTGTGCTCGACGGTAACGCGCCGCATCGTTTCGGATCCTATAAAAAATTTCAGGAAGCAGATCCTCGGCCGGTGTTCATGATCGACCATCACCCCAATCCGGAAGATGCGTTTGATCTGTCAATTTCTGTTGATGATGCCTCCTCTACCTGCGAATTAATCTATAACCTGTATAAAGAGCACGACATCAGCCAGATTGATGAAAATGTAGCTAAGGCGCTCTACACAGGCCTGATTACGGATACCGGGTCTCTGCAGTACGATAGCGTGAAACCGCAGACGATGCATGCTGCTGCCCATTTGCTTGAACTTGGTGATTTCAGGCCAAACCTCGTGGCTGAGCGGGTATTCTCTAATCAGACACTTCCGCAACTGAAGCTTCTCAGTTTGTCATTAAGTACAATTCAGCTTTTTGAAAACAATCAGATTGCCGTAATGACCGTTACAAAGAAGATGTTAGATGAAACGGGGACGACGAATGCAGATACCGGTGGTTTTGTGAGCTATGCCCTGAGTATAACAGGCATAAAAGCGGCCGTACTTTTAAAAGACCTGGATGATGATGGTATTAAGATGAGCCTGCGTTCAAAGAGCGATGTTGACGTAAATAAATGGGCACGTGAACTTGGTGGCGGCGGCCATAAAAAAGCGGCCGGCGCATGGCATAAAGGCCCGCTTGAAGCAGCTATTAAAGAAACCGTAGAGATCGGATCCAAACAGATTCAAAAGCTTGAACTTGAAGAACAGACAACATTATAAATTCTGGCTCACTGCAGCGCTGCTGTTCTTGTGGCAGTGCAGTCCCTACGATGATTCTTCCCAGGAATCCGGCCAGGATATGCCATTTTCTGCCGCACTGGTAGAAGAAGATGCGAATAACACTGATACAATCGCCGATCCTGGTGCAGAACGCACTCCACAGAGACAAATAGACACCAGTCGCGAAAACGCAATAACTATGGCGGTTGAGAAAGCCAGCTCATCAGTTGTCAGCATCATGGTAACAAGTCAGGTACAAAGTCCGCGTTTTTCAAGGGATGAATTTCTGAGGCATTTCTTTGGAGATCAGGTGCAGCGCGAAAACACCCAGATGGGTTCGGGATTTATAATCAGTGACGACGGACTTGTGGTAACGAATCAGCATGTGGTAGGAAATAACCCATCTGAAATTATGATTTCAACAATGCAGGGATCTACCTATAAAGCAGAATTGATTGGCAGTGATGAGCTTACGGATATAGCACTGCTAAAAATTCAATCAGACGAGCCGTTCCTGTTTATCGAGTTTAGTGATTCTGATAACGTACGGGTTGGTGAATGGGCAATTGCACTTGGAAATCCATTTGGGCTGTTTGAAGATGGCCAGCCAACTGTTACCGTTGGAGTTGTGAGTGCCAGGAACAGAGACTTCAGGCCGGATCCATCAAACCCTAGAGTTTATATGGATATGATTCAGACCGACGCGTCTATCAACAGGGGCAATTCTGGCGGGCCGCTCCTCAATAGCGAAGGCGAGGTCATCGGTATAAACACATTTATTTTCACCGGTGGAACAGGCAGTGGGTTTGTAGGATTAGGGTTTGCCATACCGAGCAACAGGATCGACCGCATCATTTCCCAGCTTCTTTCCAGCGGTAGTGTTGTTCTTGACTATAACCCCGGCATGGAATTTACCGGCATGACCGAACAACTGGTTTATAGGTACAGGCTGCCATACGTTCAGGGGTTGCTTGTTACGAGTGTAAACAAAGATGGACCTGCATTCGAATGCGGCATTATGCCCGGCGACATTATTCTCAAGATTGGTGATGAACGAGTTGTGAGTGAGATGCATGCCTGGGCACTTCTCCGGGAATATGATGAGGGTCAGCAAATGAAAATAGAGTTGCTTCGTGATAATAACCGCTATGAAACAGAAATGATACTTCGCCAAAAGATATCGGCATCCGCTGAGTAATACCCTTCAAAAACAAAAAAGCCACATCCAGCTTTTAAAAACAAAGGATGTGGCTATTCGCTCTTGATATCTCTTCTCTTCTATTAAAAACTGACTAAATTCGTTAGCCCTCTGCTTGAATATTCTATTCTACCTTAATCAATAGTCGGTAGTATGATCAAAAAAAAGCCACTTCCTTACACTTTTTTTTAAATTAATTTTTAACGAATCTGTAAATGTAATGATTACAGTTAGTTGGCGGTGCATTTATTTTCGATCATTATCAGGTACGACCTGGATACTTCAACCCTGAATTTTATTAAACATTCAATCTTTAATTGTATAGTATTCATTTAGTGGTCAGAAAATTTAATTTTTTAGTCATAAATTAAATTATAAGAAACTCTTTAAATTTATAGATTTTTGTTGGACTATTTGTCACAAATAATGTTAATTAATGAAACATTGCATTGTACACGTAAACGTTGAAACGCAGATTCACAATCTCGGAGAAATGTATATCTGTTGGAAATCAGACCAGATTTAAAAAACAGAGAGGTTTGAAAAAAGAGCTGTCAGTAAGCAGATAAACGAGAGAGGGATCTGTTATAATATCGGAGGAGAAAAAGATGAGAGGAACCGTTGAAATAGATCAATCAGTAACTGTATTAAGAGCTAATCTATCAAAAACCGCCCGGGTGTCTGAATGGGCTGATCTGATGGGCTACAAATGTCCCAAGCGATTTGCAAGGATGTTTTTGCGCCACTTTGAAACACGTCCCCAAAAAATTCTGGAATCTGTAAGGATAAAAAGTATCACAAATCAGCTCAGGGATGGGAAGTGGTCTAACTTTGAAATTGCCCGTGCTCATGGTATAGCAGACGAAATAGCGTTGAATAAATTTGTAAACTACCATTTGGGGTTTTCGCCGACGGCTCTTAAACGATTAAGAGAAGTTGAGTTGGAGGAAGTGATGCAGGGAATGGAGACTTGGGAAAGAAATAGAGTTTAATACTTGAAAGTTCTACTCAATATGCATGGTCAAAGTTTTTTATCACTTCTGTTACTCAACTTTGTTCTATAAGTACCGGGTACGGGTTATATTTAAAAAAGGATAAAGTCCGTATTTCACTACCTTATTTATACTAAAAACTCCGCCCAAAGCGGATAATGATCAGACATTCTCCAGGATAGTTTTTGATTACTTAAAGAAGTCATTACGTCTTTTGTGAAATCAAAACTACCGCTCCGGGCATAATCCATGGATAAACGGGGGTATCCATGACTATCAGTAAACCAAGCAATCTGATCATAAAACTTGGCTTTATCCGGCTCATCTGGCGCACTAAATATTGTTCTCGGCACGGCGTTTAAATCTTCAGGTGTATACAAACCGGTGGAGGTGAATGCCTGGTATAATGGATCATCCATTCGGTCGATATTAAAATCGCCGAGCACAATAATGTCGTGGTCCCAGGCATTTGCCTCCTTCGACCAGCGTTCAAGCCATTGCGCGATAGCTTCAAGTTCACCTAATCGATCCTGCGGGTTGCTGCCGTACAAAATATGCACCGTAACCAAAATAAAGGTATGGCCGGCCGACTGAAATGCTACTGCATAGGGAGTACGGGCAAATTGGCGAACAAATGCCCCTTCATGAATTGCTTCATCCTCCGGTAGCACCAATTCACAGGCCAATCCCGACAGGGTTACTTTACGGGTATCGAAAAGGAAAGCTATCCGTTCATTGTTGCCGCGATCACCGCGGGTTACATCGGTAAGAATAAAACTCCAGTGGCGGCCCAGTAACTTTAGCATGTGACGCAAGGCTTTTAAATTCCCGGTTACCTCTTGTATAGCAACTACATCGAATCGCGAGATAATAGCCGAAATGCATATAAGTGCATGTAGGTTGCGCTTAGGGCTGCCATCTATAACCTCCTCCCATTGTTCGGTTAGCCCGCCAAATGCCCGTATGTTCCAGGTCGCTATCAAAACATTATGATCGAGATGCTTGGGCGGTATAATTTGCCCCAGACTTATTTCAAGTGCGTCCAGTTCAGCCTGTACAAATTCGGGGGGTATGTCGGTTATTTGAGGCATTGTTTTTGACACATTATATATATTCCACTCCCAAAATTTAAATAATTTATACCCTGGGCCATACCCATGAGCTATCTATATTTTTTATGGAGAAGTCCCTGTTGTGCAGTTCTGAAAACAACAATGATTTCGTTTATTCCAAATAAACGACTTCTCTCGATAAAAAAACTGAATTTAAATGTTATAAACACTACCTAAATTTACTGTCGGATTTTTCACAAAAAGTCACCAGCTGCCTGAGCTAATATGAGTCAATCTATCCAATACGGCTGGGTAGCGGAATGGACAGAGCTGGTATAAAAATAAATACCCGGAGGTTTGCCTGTATTTTTCAAAATCACTTTCGATTGGTTTCCAATTCGTCTTCCGCAATTCAAAAAGATTATCTATCTAATAGGCTTGAAAGGGTCGTTGAGTTAATGGTCGATTGGCCGTTTCTTGCATCTTGTCTGATAGTTTTTATGAGCTTCTTTGTTTGTTCTTTGAGGTCATTCGAATTAGGGGGCGTGTTGGATACAAGCTCGAGGTAACTATTATACTCTTGCAAAACGGAATCATTAGCCCAAATTATGAGATGATTTCTCAGTTGTTCCAAGCTCAAGTGATTATTTTGGTCGTGGTTTTGTAGCTCATTTATAAGTTGACTGTAGAGCTCAAGTTTTCGGGAATGATTTGAGTTTACTATGCTATTTGCCAACGATTTTATAGCTGCCGCAATGATTAATGCACTTAATAAAACGCTGACAGTTGCAATAGTCAGGACAGCGGAAGTCTGAGAATCCACAACGCCAAACTGGCCAATTAAAAAATCTATGGTTACGTACCCCAGCCATCCGAGGCCGAGCAGTAGACCCAGCATCAACAAAATGGCTATTGTAAAGCTGATTGTTTTCATGATTGGAAAGGCGTTATACTTTAGCTATAAACTATTGTCGATTAATCTAAATCTACTACTTCAGTAACCTGCGACAATAGATAAAGATGAGGTACTGTTTTGCGTTTTGTGATATTACCGACATCCATATCTCCCCCAATCGCAATGGCTGGTTCAAAGGCATAACATTCATCCACACCAACCGCACCCAGTTTTTCATATGCTTTTTGATGAAAATCGTATAAAAAATCGTTTTCAATAAATTTATCATCGGTTAATACTCTGTTCATGAACATAGATACACTTCTTATGAGTACTCGACTCTCACCTTTGACAACATTTAAATAATGAATTCCTTCAAGTTCTGTATTCCAAATTAGTAGTCCCCCGAAGGAATTTCTCATAAAAACAACAGGGTGGTATTCAGAGACATCGAGCCACTCTTTTATCACTTCATCATATTCTTTGGGATTCACCGTCCAGAATAAGCCATTACCAAAAGAGGAGAATCCATAAACTTTCCAGAATTTTAATAACTGATCGGGAAGTATATCAGAGTATACGTTCAAGATATCTTTGGGAGTATCGGTTCTATTTTGTTCTCCCCCCCATTTTTCATCAAACTTCGAAAATATATCCATAGTTAGCCTAACTTATAGTCTACATTCATTTTTACTGTTGATTTATTTTTATCCGGAACTTTTTTCATTTCACTTTTTACATGTGTCGTTAATCCTCCAATTCGGTATCTCCACTGAGCACCGATTGAACTATTGATATTTTTTGCACCTAACCTTGTGATACCACTGGCTTCACCACCAGCTATTTGGTCTGGATCATGTAAAGCAGCTAATTCAGACATTCTTTCTTCAACGATTTCTTCAGCCTCACTATATAACATTTCCTCATTCTCTTCCATCAAATCTTGAATCATTTCTAATTTTTTCTCGCGTCTGAATTCTCTTTGCAGTTTTGCACTTTCCGGATCTCGTCCCGATCTGGAGGTGGCTTTTCTTTTAATAAAAGCTTTTCTGTTCTTCAGCCAGCGGCTGACTTTCATCTGATTCAGTCCAGCCACTTGAGCTGCTATTTGTGTTTCATATTCACCGGGGAATTCCCTTTCGTATTTCTCTTTAGGAGAATTAAATTTGACAGTATAAGGGGCAATTCGTTCATATATGCCATCTTTTTTTCCTTCAAGTTGTTCTTCATCAGTCTTACTCAAGGGATTTATTTTAAGCTCAATATAATACTTTTCATTGCTGGGATTTTGCTTTAGCTCTGCTTCGTTCAGGTCATATTTCATCTTCAGACCAGACAGCTTGTCTTTTACCTCTTCAGGACTTGCATCTTTCTCATCAAGGTAGCTGTTGGCTTCTTTTGTGGCGTCGTCAAGATCTTTCCGTATTTCCTCCTGGCTTCGCGGATCGGGCTTGGTCTTGTCTTTGCCGATGCCAAGCTTGGCCAGCAGTTTGCCGGCAGCTTTTTTGGCTTTCATCAATACTTTGGTGATCGCCTTGTCAATTCGTTTTCGAATCTTATTAATCAGGTTCTGAACCTTGCGCGCCAATCCGCTAATACCCAGCAGTGAAGCAAGAAAGCCGATCAGCACCGGCACGGCCCGCTTCAGTGCATTCTCTATCTTGGCCGCTACCTCTCCGACATTGCCGGAGGCGATGGCGCGGATCGATTCCGTAATTGCATTTACGAGCTCGATAATCTGGCTGCCGCGCTCTATGAAAAATTTGACGATATCGATAATCAGCATTGCGGCTTTAACGAAAGCTCCAGCCGGATTTAATAATCCCATCATCCATTTAATACCCGCCTGTAACACCTGGGTGATCACCATCTCTTTAATGGCCCCAATGACGGTTTCCTTGAGATCCGTAAACTGCTCTTTCACATACTCCCAAAGGCCGGTGATACCTTCATTACGTAAGGTCTGGAAAAGTTCCAGTCCGGTTTCCAGCGCATTTACAACAGGTTCACCAAAAAGCTGCACGGCTTTTTCACGTACATAGTCCCAGGTAAGTCCCAGTACTTGCACCACAAGGCTGAAGATGCCTTTCAGGCTGAACAGATCATCAGGAATTTGAATGCCCACGGGACCAAGCGCACCGGTTAACCAGCCAATCAAGCCACTTTGCAGGTGCACAAGAATACGGCTCATGAAGTTCATTAAGCCGTTTTTTACACCCTGAATAAGGTTGCCAAGGAATCCGATTGGGTCTGAAATAATCGCTTGTATGGCGGCCATGGCTCCACTAAGCATATTGGAGAGCATGTTTTTGATCCGTAGAATGGTCTCAATCACTCCAGTTAGGGCGCTGAGTGCCGCATCGACCAACCCCCGGTTGGCAGCTTTCATCTCTTCAATACGGGCATCCACTGCGTCAAGGCTTTCTTTGTATTGTTGGGCAAGGGAATCAACCAGCTCGTCCTGCTTGCTGTTTACATTTTGCTGCAGTTCATCGAATTTAGACTGGATCTCTTCCGCCGCCTGCTGACCCGCTTCCTGCAGGTTTTCTGGCAGGCTGGTCACATAATCTTGCACATTCTGCTTGCCAGTGTTGATGCGCTCCGTAGCCTCGTTTAGTTTATTGGCCACGAACTCAGATATCCCCGTGAGCACAATATCCATTTTATCGATGTAGAGTTGTCGTCCTTCCTTGAAAAATTTGTTCACCTCATCAGGCAGCCCGGTCACGGCATCCCCCAGACGCTTGCCCCAGCCTGTCACGTCAAACCACTCTCCGTAGCGCTCTTTTTTGTAGGCCTTCATCTCGCGATCCACATGATTTTCAAATGCAATCTTAGCCTTTTCAGCGCCCTGTTCGAATTGGTGATTTACCTCTTCATCGAGCGCAGAGAGGATTTCCTCGACATCGGTTTTGGTAGTTTCATAGATTTCATTGATATGGTCCGCCACCTGCTGCCGCTCCGCAGTATTCTGGCCCATTAGTTCCTCTTGCTGCCCCATAACCTGGCCAAGAAGGCTGCTTCGGTTGTCATGCATCCCCTCTAATTGCTGTTGACCGGTTGCCTGAGCCTGTGACTGACTGTTATCAAGTATCACCTGCTCCTGCTGCCGCATCTGCGTGGGTGCCTGTTCGGTGTGTTGTTTAGCTTCTTTTTTCTTGTTCAGCGCCTGCGTGAATTGCGGTTCATTTGAATTGGCTAGCTGCTCATCAGTGACTTCCGCCTGCTGCATTTGTTGATCCATTTCCACAGCATTTTCCTGGAGGGGTGCGGTTACCTCTGCAGCAGGTCGCGCATTCGGCATTGCTTCATCCGCAGCGATATCAGCGGGTTCGGGACCGGGATCAGGCTGTTCCAGGTCAGTTGGCTGACGCTCTTCCACCGAGCTGGTATCGGGCTCTTGCCGTGTGCTATTTTCAATTGACCCAGCCGCGCGTTCTTTTTCCTGACCGACCTGGTTGGATGCGGCATTCTGGACCTGATCCATGCGATCATCTTTTGAAAACTTGTCAGCATCCTTCTCATTTGTTGGCAGAATGGCGGCTATTTGATCCAGGAGCAGCTGTTTAAACGCATCCGCATTAAATGTGCCAGGCTCCTGTTGATCCATCTCCTCAACTTGAGCGGCTTGGGCCCGGCTTTCGGTTTCATTACCTGGTGATGGGGCTGCCGATTGTGCTGAGCTTACCTCTGTTTGCGCCGGGCGATGTGCCTGTTGACCGGAAGCTCGCTGTTCAGAGCGAGAAACTACCGCCTGGAATTCAGGATCTTCTTCAGGTGAGCGGGGTATCTCAGGTGCCTCCTCTTCAGTGTCGCTGGTTTTGGATTCTTGTTCCTCATTGCCCTCTGTATCTTGTGCGGCCTGATCTTCTTGACTGAGTTCCATCTCCAATGGTTGCCCGTTAGCTTCACCAGTAGTCGTATCTTGCGATACTCCCGCTTCGGATTTTTGTGGCAGGGTGTCCGGTGATGAGGGGTTTGTACCTGGTTCCCGGCCGGAGATTTCCTCTTCTTGCTTTCGCTCCTCCTCGTCCTCAGGTGGGGTACCAGGCAGTCCGCCTGAGACTTCAGATTCCAGAAGTTCCGATTCTTGTGATTCCTCCTCAACAGATTCTTCTTCCACCATCATGGATGGTTCGGCATGAGAACTTGAAACAGGAGCCATATCAATTGATGGAGCGCTATTTCCGTTCAAGGGAGGAGGTGTGTCAGAGCTGGGATTTGGAGCCATCTGAAACGACGACTCGCCATTTGTGTGAATTTGGGATTCTGCCGAATTTATGTCAGGTGAGTTGGTTTCGATAGATGACGTATCAAGTTCGTCATCAAAGGCAGGGGGCCTTTCATCAAGCGTTCTTGGCTTAGGCTTGGCAGCTAATGTTGGCATACTATCCCTTAGTTACGGCTATTATGGCGCAGCATTTACCGTAAACGGTTTTTCGTTGCTGGCAATACCGTTATTTACAACTTTTATGGTGCCAGACGTTGCACCGGCGGGTACTTTTATATCGATCTGCCCCTGGGAGCTGCCCGCAGCTCCTGCGTATCCCCAACTGGTGGCAGCACCGGCATCTAAGTTGTTGAAATACACCTTGTCATTATTTCCCTGTGAGGCACCAAAACTGATGCCTCGTAGCGTCACTGTATCACCCACACTGGCAATGGCCGGTGATACAGAACTGAGAATGGGTGTATAGAGACGACAGGCCTCAACTGCATTTTCCGCATCAATTTCATCCTGTGCATCAATCGCGGGATCACAAGTGTGGAACATTTCATGCAGCAGAGTACTGGCCAGGAACCAGCGCCCAGTGTTATAGGCAGTATTATTGTAGGCGATATCATTCGTGTTATTAAGGGAGCTGCCATAAGTAGAATCGTTGGTGTTCAGGTTAAAGACCACTGCGTTATCATAGGCATGTTGTAACGAGTTGGCTCCGCGTCCGTCAGTGCAATTATCCTCAAAGTAGGTCTGGCACCGTCGATTGTTGACTACGGTACCGACTAAATCCAGGGCGGCGTTAACCCGATCTTGGTGGCTATTCGGTACTACTTGCCAGTTAGCTGCGGCTGGTGCGGCGGCGCCTAGCGCTGGCGCACGCTGAATACGTTTATCTCCGCCCTGTTGTAAGGTATGGGCCAGCTCATGAGCAAGCAGGTGTTTTCCTTGGTTTGATTGGGGAGCGTACTGCCCAGCGTTGAAGTAAATGTTATTGCCAACAGTAAACGCTTTGGCTCTCAATGCGCGGTTCATCTGTACAGCGCGAGAATCGGTATGCACCTGCACATCCCTGAAATCAGCCCCCATTTTAGTTGACATCTCCTGCTGAGTATCAGAAGACAAAGGGCGCCCATGGCTCTTGGAGCTCTTAATTTGATCACCCATTTCTGCCGATGCAAATGCTGTACCGTTATCGTTCATCTGAATGGCAGGGGCCATTCGCATCTTTTCTTCTTCCTCACACCTTTCACATTTCATCTGTAGCGTTTCTTCTTCCTCTTCCTCTGCCTCGATCTGCTGCATCTGTAGTTCTTCCTCCTCTTCACTTTTCGTCTGCATTTGCAGCTCTTCCTCTTTCTCACCGGATTTCATCTGTACTGTACCTTCCTCTTTTTCAACCGATTGGTGCTCCGCTTGATGATTAGGCATCCGCATCACAGAATCCGCAACCCGGTCTGCCTGCTGTTCAAAACGATCGCTCGGTTTGCCGATCTTGAGTTTCGGCATGATTGAGTTTTTTTTAGCGTTCAACAACGAGGGTCGTTTTTTTGATGATGTAATTGGTTCTGCCCACATATTTACCTCCCATATTTCATTAAAATGTCCGGCGGTTTTTGTTAAGTTCTCGTTTGATTCCTTCAAGCAGGTCAATTTTTCTGATTATATTGCTATCTCTGCCTAAGGCTTTTAAAGAGCTGTGCTGAACAATATTGATGATTGTTCCGCCCGAGAGTTCATGCTCTTTCGCGATCGCCTCCAGATCAATATTCGACTCCAGCTCCACCGACTCACTAAACCCATTTTTCCATAGCTCAAGTCGCTGCGGGCTACCCGGCAACGGAAAGTGGATCAGGGTTTGGAGACGGCGCAGAAAGGCGTTGTCAATATTGTTTTTCAAGTTCGATGCCAGAATTACGAGCCCATTATGATCCTCGATGCGCTGCAGAAGATAGGAGACCTGCTGGTTGGCATACCGGTCATGGGCATCTTTAGTGGCAGTTCGATTACCAAAAAGTGCATCAGCTTCATCAAAAAAAAGGATCCAATCCTGGTTTTCAGCCCTGTCAAAAATTTTGGCCAGGTTTTTCTCTGTTTCTCCTATATACTTAGAAACGGTCTGCGAAAGATCAATACGATAGACATCACGACCTGTCTTTTTGCCAAGCAGGGTTGCGGTCAGCGTTTTTCCGGTGCCTGGTGGACCGTGGAAGAGAGACTTATAGCCGGGTTTTAAAACCTTCCCCATGCCCCAGTCTTTCATTAACCGGCTGTTATGGAGGATCCATGTTTCGATCTCAGACAGTTGCCTCAGGATCAAATCATTCAGAACCAGGTCATCCCATTCCATCTTCGTGGTTAGCAGGCGTGCGGGAAACTCTGTGCTAAATTGTGGTTTGCGATGTTCACCCAATATCAGCAGGTCAAGCACTTGCCGCGAGAGTTGAAGCGCGCCGCTGAGTTGGGGTTCCCCTTTTTCCACCTCCTCCAACCCCAATATATCAAATCTGGAAAATGTGCGGTCTGCATCAAATGCGTTTTGAATTGAAAACCGTCGTTCCAGATCTCCGCCTGCCAGTATGAATGCCGCCGTTTCGCCAGTAGGGATAAATCCCAGGTGATTTTTACCTTTCTTACCGCCAAACTCCGTATAAATTTGTTGAGTGGTTTTATTTTTGGCCAGAAACAGGTCAAGCAGTTCCGGTTTGATATGGGGAACCATCGCCAGGATGAGCAGAAATCGCTCCTCGAAATTGAGTTTATGCTCTTTAATGAACCTGGCATAAGCCGTCCGTCTTCCATTAAAAACGGGCGGTTTGATGTTGTACACATCGTCTGTCTCGGCTTCCTCCCGGGCATTTAGCTTCGATCGTATCTTCAGTATCTGCCTGAACCAATCGAGCTCGGCACCGATATCCCTGGCGTTATGTTGAACATTTTGTTTCACCATTCTGTGTTTATGATGTCGTTCGTCCATGGGAGTCTAATGATAGATATGCTCCATGGCAGCCGGTCAATCAGTACATCAGGAGTGATTCGCTCAACGAATAGTTTCCATCCATTTTGCTGAGGAATAAGCGTACCTTCCCTGTTAATAAATGTATCGCGAAGCCCGCGAACGGAAGTCCCTTTCAGTGCCGACCAGTGTTCGATCACAGAATCCAGAAGGTTGTTTACTTCATCGATTTCCCGGTCTCCGATCTCAAGATGTTGTGGCAGAGGTTCATCCACATCGATGCCGCATAAAATTTTATTCAGTATTAGATCATGTTCGGGCATTTCGGTATCTCCCGTAGCAATATACTGCAGAATCAGTGCGGCCTGTTCAGCGGCCTGTGGTGTGGAAAAGGATTTCTCTTTTAGCAAGCCGAGCGCATCAAAAAAGATGGGCAGAAACGGGGCAATCAGAACCAGTCCGGCGTTGTTAACCTCGAATCGGTCGACATCCGTTTTTGCGTCGGTCTCTCTGTCCTTATCCATTTGCTGAGAACGATCCTTAACCTGTTTACGCGCTTTTGAGTATTCTTTTCCCCTTATGTCATCCTGAAGGCCTGTTTTATGCTCAATTGATTTCCATTCTGCCGGTTTAATAGAACTCACTGAATGTAACAACTTCACGAGTGGTCCTCCTTGCATGCCGGCGGCCGACACACTGCGCTGCAGAAACCGGATCTGCAATTGCAGGGAGTGCTGCCGGTCAGGATGGAGATGCTTTTTTCCAAAACTAACAGCAAGCTTATTCAAAAAACTGAACAGGAAAAACTCCAGGGATTTTTCAATCTGGTTTCTCTTCCTGTCTGATGGTTTAGGACCTGTTTTTGATCTTTCAGGCTGGATGCTCTTCTGATACGCATCTTTTTTCACCCAAATGTCGAAAACTGTACGCCAAACCAGCAGCCTGAAATTGGCCCGGTTCAGGGGAGCTAACGAAGAAATAGAGTGAAGCTTCATCAAATCATCCATCAGAGAGCGAATCTTCCTGTTCGGCATACGATTCCCGGCCAGCAGCAGAATCTGTTCCAGGGTAGAGTCTGAAAGCTGGTGGATCAGCCGGCGGCTATAAGTTTCAGTTTGATAAAGTGTTGCGAAAAGCGTTTTAAATTCCCCGGCTTTTTCATCAATTAGCACCCGGGCAAGTTGATCGGAAGTAGCTGCGGTGGTTTTTCCGGCCCACCAGGGATATTGTCCCGTTTGGATGAAGAACGAAAACTGCTCTAACGCACTCTGCTGTGTTGACCTGAAGCGTGCCTCTTCTGCCTCCAGCCACTTTTTTGCGGAAGGTTTAATATTTTTGCCCGTGTGGGTTCGTCGCGCAGTCTTTTGCTGTTTATACAGCTGATCCCGAAGTTGTGAGGCGAATTTTTCTGCCAAATCTTCTTCTAAATTTCCAGCTGAAAGTTCTCCGAGGTCCAGCTCAAGACGCCGGATTCTCAGGTGATCATCTGTGGAAAGCACCTCATCAAAAACCTGCTGCATCAGGGGAATAAGATCCCGCTTAAAGATCTGACTGAGCCTGTTTTGTCCATCCATTCCGACCTTCCTGGATGGGAACTCAACCTCAAAAATCTGCTTGTAGATCAAGTGGTTTTGGCTCATGGTTTATCTCCCGAATAATTTATTGGTCAGGGCATCCTTTCTGGATCTGGATGGGGCTTCCAATCCGCGGTTTTCCAGAATGTCCGATATTCTGTCTTTTGTAAAAAGTGAAACCTCCTCTTTAGTTAATTGTAATCCTGAATCTGTCTCTTTAAGCCGGGCAACCATCTCCGGTACTGGCATGTCCTGCGGAATACTCTCACCTCTAAAATTCAAGACAGCTCTTAAATCTTTCTCTGTAAATTCACTCTCCTTAAATTCAGTTCGTGGATTGTCTTCCCGGTCTATCCGTCGACCTCCACAATTTTTATTCTGATAACTAAGGAGTAACTCTTTCAGTCTCTCTATCGGAGTATCCTCTTCAAATTTCAGGCCGATACAAGTTAGGAGCTCCCGAAGATTTCCCTCTACCTGTAAGTGCCCCGATTCTAACTCATTCATAGTGAAACCATTCGTTTCACGGAGACTTTTCAGCAGTTCTTCTTTGACCTGTTCCTGGCCAAGGCTATCAATGTCTATATCTCTTTGTTGAGCGAGAGATCGTACACTATCAATTTTCAGGCAGTCCAGAATTTCCAAGCTGTAACATCTTCTACTCGGACGGGTAGTTCCACAGTTTTCTTCCTGATATTCGCGAATTCTTGCTCCCAGCTCTTCCCGTTCCATCTGTTCTACTGGCAGATCAGGATCAATGCATCGAAGCAAATTTCTGCGGAAGGCTTCATTTCCTAAAACCTCTGTTTGATCAATTTCAGTATCAGAAAACCCCCCGGTTTTTTGCAAACTATCATGCAGAATTTTAGCAAGTTCATCTATATTATCAAACCGATTGTCGTCAGGAGATCTTAGAAAATAGACCTGGTGTAAGAAGTCTAAGTCCCCATCAGCCCAGCAAATCAATACTTCAGGTGGGTAACAGCCGGCAGGCCGCTCGAAATCCTCTTCTTTCACCAAAACAGTGACAAGGCCTCTGTCCGAAATCCCGGATTGTTTATCGGTAAGCGTGTAGTGGAACCGATCCACACCTTGGTATTCTTCATGGGGTTTGTAGAGAATAGTCCCCTCTTCATCTATATCTATAGAGCCACCTCCTGTCTCTTGCTGATCAATTTCCACAGTAAAGGAGCGATTTTCCATTCCGTAGTCGTTCACGATAACATTTATTTCAACCGGCCGGCCAATCGTGGTTACTGCAAAATCGGGACGGGCAAATGGTGGTATTTCTACTCTAAAATCACCATCATCACACATGGGGACACAGCGATCTGTATCGCAACAGAGATAAGGAAGGGCAAAATCCGCGATAACAGCAGGCTCTTCAGCACTGTTATAAAGAACGACAAACGTGCCGCCTTTTGGAACTCCGGCCTGGTGATCAACCCCGGAGTGGTTGTGAAGATAGCTTGAGAAAACGTTCTTCTCCCGCTGCAGGTAATACTCCCGGCGCCTGAACGAGAGGTACACGCGCAAAAATGTGTTATAGAACAACAGATCTATAAACCGGTAAAGAAGCGGCGACAGATGCTGAATGAAACCGTTAATGGCTTGTACCTTCTCACTCTCTTCTCTTTCGTTAAAATCGATCTCTTCCAGCAGGCGTTTTTCGATAAGAATAAAATGGAGAAGCTGTTGAAGAGCTTCTTTATAGCTTTGCTGGAAATCAACAAAACTAAATTCATCGAGACATTCTGGAAGCTGTTTGCATACTGTTTGGAAGGATTTCGAAATATCCACAAGACTATGCAGATCCTCAGTTGTCTCTTCATCGGATCCGAACAGGGGTTCCTGGTGTTCTGATGCATATCCCAGCAGCTGCATCAAATCCCGGGTGAAGCCGCAATAGTTTCTGCGTGCGGTTTTATACTCCTCCTGAAGATCTTCAAAACCGCAGCTGTAGTCAGGGTTCAAAAGCTCCGCATCCGGATCAAGCTGAAGAGCGATTAGATCAAACGGAAGGTTAAACGTTTTTTGCAGGGTTTTCAGGCGCTCGATCACCTCTCCATGGTGTCGGCCAAGCAGTCCCTCAATCCTCAGAAACGGGTAGCTGTCCAGGTCGTAATGGAGCGGCGTTTCTGTTGGACTGATTATTTCATCATGATCCTCCGCCTGGTTGTGATAGTTCAATACCGTGACATTCACGCCAGGCCCGGTTCTGCGGCTACGATCGAAATTCCAGTGCTGTTCGAGCGTCTCTTTCCCGGTGAATTGACCCTCGCTTTTGATGTCGTAATAAAATGGGATGGATCGCCGGCTCAGCGGCGTGTTTTTTTCATCGCTTGGTGTAATGCGGATCAGATCAGGATCTTCGCCATCGGGATCCGGCAGCTGAATACGATCCAAATTGAACGACTCCACCATCAGCACGAGGCGCTTGTGAAGCGACATCGCTTTTTCCATCAGGGTTTTCTGATGGTTGTAAATCGGCGGCTGAACGAAGCCATGGCGATATGCAACAGCCTCTTCCGGCGACTCCTTCTCTGTTACGGCACGTCCCAGCATCACATGTTTTGGAAACCTCGACATATCCGAACAGCATTCGGATACCAGCTCAAACGCGGTTTCCTGGAATTCATCGTAGGCCAGGATCAGATCCTTCATAAAATCGGAGAAATACTGTATTCCGGGTGTATTTGTGCCTGAATCCGATGCGTCTGCGAGATAGGATTCAAAGTTGTCAATTACGCCGTTGATTTCTGCGCTGTCAAACGGATTTTGCAGATCGTATTCAGCTCCCAGCAGAAGATCGTATACCGAATAAGTTTGGTGCAGGGCTCCCGGTGTTCGTTCGCCATCGCCGGTTTTATCACCAAAGAATGAGGTGAAGACCGGCTGAATGGATGAGATGTGATGACCGGTAAACGCCGACATCTCCCGGCTGTGATCTGCATCGGGATCAAACAGAGTGCGCGGCATTACGATTTCCGGCAGCTCAAACTTCTTCGGATAGAGATTCCCAACGTTGGCGGAGTGCTCCAGGAGTTCATCCAGGTGATCTTTACTGATCAGCAGTTTCCTCACCGTGAAAATACGATCGATCCCCAGCTCGTCACAGGTGTTACCAAGACACGGTTTGATGTCGTTGTCGTATGTTTCAAGAAACAGCAAGACGAATTTGTTCTTCAAAAAAGTGAGATCTTCTCCAAGTGATTTTACATCGGATTCGTCCTCTGGTTTTTCCTGCAGTAACTCATAGAGATCAAACGGGGGATTGGAATTGTCAAAGGGAGCGTATGCTACACTATCGGGAAGCTGGTAGGGACGATACCACGAGGTTTCACATTTACCCAGCTTGATGAGATATCCTTCAGACGTGACGGCGGTACCTTTCGAAATCGTAACCTGATGATCACCGTCAGAATGATCATAGCTGAGCTCCAGTCCGCAAACAATGCCCATGCCGATCAGCTGTGTGCGGGTGAGGCGTCCCTGCTGGTCGAGATAGGAAACCACCTGGTTAAGCTGGGAGCTGGTTAAAACCTGGCTGCTTTCAAAAACCGGATATGTGTTGATTATAGTGCTCATAATAGGCTGGATTTAAAGTTCACCCAAAACGGAATGATTTAAAATGATGGAGTTTTCAAGATTTTCATCTTCATCGCAGTCGTGCAGCGTACCGGTGGGGTAGACGTTCCTGAGCTGTTCAATACTGGCAATCCATTCGCCCAGTGCGTCAGAAAGATCACCGGGGTCAATGGCAGATCTGCTGTTTTCGATAAGCCACCGTTTGAAGGTACGCTCAAATTCGGCCATGTGGCGGTTGCTCACCCAGCAGACATTGAGGTAGACATGAGCCGGGGCTTCGCGACGCAGGGTCTTTTCAAAAAAGGTTCTGAAATCGTTGTTAATAAAACGGCCCGGCCAGTAGGGCAGCACCACATGCGCCATGCAGGTGTAGGGATCGGTGAGTGAGCATTCGCACTCTTTATCCAGGTTGATAGACAAAAGCCGGTCCTGTACGATCCGCTCCACTTTTTCGATGGCTATTTCTGTATCAGTCCCGGCATCTGCTGTGCTCAGAACCGTGTACCGTCCGTCGTTTTCACCCTCTGCAGAACCAGAAATCTCAAGCAAACTGTACGCCTGAATCGATTCGGCAACATTTCCGGAGATAGTAATCGTAATCTGATCCGCATCAACAGCCGTGATCGGGTTCTCTAAGCGGTAGGAGAGTGTGCCGGTGGGGGATGCAGCTTCAATTCCTTCTACCAGCACCTCATCTACCACAATTTCCGTATGAGGATCGTTATAAGTAAATGAGGAGATCGTAAACGCGCCATTGGTAAGGGGCGTGTTTTCTACGAAAATCTCCTTCCCGGCTGAAAGATCCGACGTGATGTCTCCTTCAATCAAAAATATCCGGGATGAGATATCTGCAGCAGCAATGGGGAACTGCCGGGTGAAGGTCAGGATTCCCGGGTCGGCCAAGCCGTCTGAAAGCGTGGAAGTATCGGCTTCCACAAAATGGAGGCCGTTTACTTTGGGCCTTAGAAGCAGGTGTTCCACAAGATGCATTCCCTCGTGGCTGTAAAACGTTTTCTCCATAAAACGGATCATCTTCTCAACGGCCAGCTCATCAGCGCCGCCTTTGATTGTAACAACGCTTCCAGATGATTTCGTGATTTCGAACGTTTTGGAGTAGCTAAGAAAAAACGGTTCTTCTCCCGAATCACCAGAGGGGATCGGTTCCTTCACAACAACCTCACTTTCTGAACCGTCTGTTGTGATTTTCAGAACGGTGTAGCTGCCATCGTTAGAGACATGTTCGGAAATTTTTATTGAATCTTTTGGTGAAATTCTGTCCGTTAAATCACCGTCGATAGTAAATGTTTGCCCGGCCTGATTGAGCGCAGTCACTTCAAATGAATCGGCTATTTCCAGAAGCCATCCGTGCTTCGGCTGGGGGGATGGTACGGTGTCTACTTCCACGTCAATCACAGGACCGTGTGCCGTGGCATTTACGGTGCTGTACTCTTCAGGTTCTGTTTCACCATCCGGATTTGAGATAAAAACTGTTCCGTTGCCCACTGATTGAATCTCATTGACAGGCTGCTCGTTGAAATCAAACTGCGTGCTTTCTCCAAGCAGATTTCCGCTGCGATCGTAAATCCGGAACGTGTAGGGCGACGTATATGGTGGAGCAGATGGGGTGAACCGGTAGCTTGTCCGCCGAACGCCAAAACTAACAACCCGCCAGAACACGTCTTCTGCCGTCTCTTCAGCCTGTTCCGTAAGTTCACCTGTGGTTTCAATGTTGTAAAGTAGCTGGCCAAGCGGGCCGGTGTCTGACGGAACGGGCTCATCCACAATAATTTCAGTAGAATCCCCGATCTCAGAAAAGGCGGAGATTGTATACACACCATCATTTGATACTGAGTTCCGAACAAGTACCACATCACCCTCTACCAGGTTTTCCGTGACTTTTCCGGCAACTTTGAACGTTGATGTTGCAGGGTCTGATTCTTCGATTGCAGCGGGCTCTTTTGGCCGGCCTTCCCCGGTATATTCGCCGTTCAAGATCGGGTCACCGGATCCGAATTCAAAGGGTTTCTCATACAATTCATAAGAGATTGTGAATTCAGGTGGGTTGGCCTCCATATCGAGTCCGATAGAGTAACTAAAATAGTTGAGCAGGGGTGAGACAAGGTTGTGCCGGTTTGACTCCGGATTTTCAAAAAACTCTGCGGTAAGAATGTCGATCACCTCATCAATGGCTATGTCTGCATCTCCGCCGGCCGTCCCCGAGGTGTAATCGGATTTTGTGCTTTTTGCAATGATCTCGCCGTCACAAATAAGCTGAAATCCATAATCTGAACCCTCATCTGAATAGAGCTCAAACGCGTCCTTATGAAGACCTGCTATGATCACTTTTTCGAGCGTTTCTTTTACATCAGCTTCTGTTTCGAATGGTGATGGTGATTCCAGGACACTTTCAGCGGAACTGTTTTCGATGGAAAAATGAAGGTCCGGTTCCGACCCGGTGATTTTGAAATGCGGACTAAAATGCAGAGTGGATGCATCCCGTTCATCTATTCCGGTGAGCAGTGCCGCGCGGTGCTCCAGGCCGGAGATATTATCTTTATGCCACAGCATGCAGCGGTCCCGGTAATTAAAAGCTGTGCCCCGGCGACTGCTCGATTCAGGGTAGCCGTTCAAAAAAGCCAGTTTATCTTCAATCAATTCCTCCTGTGCTTTTGATCTGGACAGACGGCTGGTCAGCAGGGCGTAATCTGTAAACTGCTCCGAAAACCGGGCAATCAGGTGGTCGAGGAACCGGTTTCGGCGATCCTGAAACTGTTCAGGTGTTTCCGCAATAGCGTTCAAATCAACCGTATGACCGTTTTTGTCAAAATAGAGTTTCGCCGAATCGGGGACGATTTGAAAAAGAGGCTGTGTGT
This sequence comes from Rhodohalobacter sp. 8-1, assembly GCF_038150125.1. NCBI lineage: Bacteria > Pseudomonadati > Balneolota > Balneolia > Balneolales > Balneolaceae > Rhodohalobacter > Rhodohalobacter sp. 8-1. The sequence continues at coordinate 54,401 of NZ_JBBVMF010000016.1, forward strand.
AGTAGGTTCTGCCAATCACAAAGTTCCCGAACTCATCTTTTTGAGGATTCATTGAAAACAGCTCTTTCACATGAGCAAGCTGCGAGAGGTAGTTGGCCAGGAGCTGATCAAAATGCATCAAGAACCCTTTAAGCTGGAGGGCGTCAATCTCAGTGGGCAGATCTGAACCGATACTCTGGTCGCTTCGTGTGGGCACTCCCTCGTCACCGATGCCATATACAAGAGGGAAATCATTCTGTATGGTGGAGTACTCTTCCAGGTTTTTGTATTCCCCTTTTGGCGGAGCGATATCGTAAGGTCCCGACGGGTAAAATTTTTGAGGACGCTCAGCCGATCGAAGATCAGACATCATCTCATCCACCGTCAGCCGGCTGGCCCGGAACGGAAGCTGATCTTTATAAAACGTAAACCTGGATCGATCAGAATTCAGTCTTGGAACATAGTTTTCATCGTACGCAAGCTTCAGGCACCACTTCACGCTTTTGGTGTCAATGCTTCCATCTTCATTATCCTGCGGAAGGTTGGCAATCTGGATATCCCTGACCGCCGTAACGCCAGGCACGTCCATGATGATCTGAATCAGGTCCGAGACATAAATCACTTCTCTGCGGCCGGCTTGTTCAAGTTCATCGTCATCTATAAATCCATGATTCAGCAAAGGCCCTTCAAAGATCGATTCTGTGGGAGAGCACTGCTCTTGTTCGAGATCTGCAAGAATAAGCTGATCTTCATCTGAAGGGAAATCCGATGGGATCGATTCCTGTACAAATAGGTCGAGCCGGTCTTCATGATCAGGATTGACCTGAGCACCGGTGATTGTATAACGGCCATTATTATTACTTGAACCGGTTATGGTGACGATCGAGCCGGGTTCCGGCAGCGGGTCCGGAACTCCCGCGATGCTGAAGATCTTTTGCTGTGTATCTACAGCTGTGAGGTCATAGCGGCGTTGATCAAAACATCTGGTGGTCATCTCTTTTAGAGAATAGAAATAAACCGTTGGAGAGAGAAAACGCTCAATTTCGTGGTTGATTGCAGCCTGGGCCTGGTCTACGTCAGCATCGGCCGTGAGTTCGATATCTGCGCATACGATAATCTCCTCAATCCGCAGCGCATTAAACTGCATAAAATCTTCACAGAGGTTTCGGTTGGCATGAACCCGTGCTTCCACCTGGTCGACGATCTTCCGGATTTTTGCAATTTTTCTGCGATAGAAGTGAACCATCCCTTCATCGGGATCATAGATGAACTGGTTCAGTTTCAGCGTCAGGTCTTCAATTCCGGTAATCGGAACCGGGCCGGAGGCAGACATTTTTGTGCCTGAAAGAATCACCTCATTTACGGAATTCAGGCTGTAGCTGAAGGAATAATTTCCGCCATCATTCAGGAAGGTGAGGTATGTATCGCGAATTCCTTCAGCAATGCTTTGTTCATCCTCAAAGTCCGTTTCTTCATCATCCCAGCGCGGAAACTCAACCTCAATCCGGATGGTGAGTCCCTCAATCTCCGGGTCGGGAGCGTGCTCAGTTAGGATAAAATCACGGACGAGTTTATTGTCATTCAGGTCCCCATAGGTCTCGCACTCATCGAACTCCAGTAGTACATTATGCAAAATTTTCAGATCTAGCGGTTTATCTCCCGCTTTTACCGATTTGTAGGCCAGATGACTCTCCTGTTTGTTCACAAAGATATCGTGTTCCGTTCCCTTCGCCTTTTCGATCCATGCATTTTTAACACCAACACTGCTGCACCCGGCTTCTGAACTTTTTACCGCTACGTCGATCATCAGTTTACGGTAATCATTGGCGGTGACGGGAGAATTTGGCAGGACTTCAGCCGCTGTAAAAAAATCGTAAAACACTGAGTTTTCAGAACTCTCCGGGTCCGGTGCAATGAGGTCTTTAATATCGTAGGAAGTACGGTACCCGAGATCGGTAATGGCAAAACACAATACCTCAAGAATGGTCACTCCGGGATCATGGGCGTTGAAATCGGTCCACACTTTTCCCGCAACCGTCTGAATGTAGCTGATGGCTTCCTGACGGAGCAGCTCATAATCCATACTCTTTTGGTCTGGAGCAAGTTTTGATATGGTTACAGGTTCATCCATTCATTTAAATCTTACGTTTTAAACTGTTGATCCTCTTCACATCCGCAGTCATCCGCTGAGGCGATCGTGGCAGTTGTTTGAATTTCATTGCCGGTGCATTCACAATCGTCTGACTCCAGAACGGTGATATCGTGGTCGCCATAACGGCCCATTTGACCAGTTGATCCGAGGATGGAAACGGCTGTACTCGCTTCCGCTTGGTTTACGTTTTTTCGGGAAATCTCTTCATCGGTAGCCGGGTCAAAAATGATATGCCAGATTTCAAAACAGGTAACAAAATCTACGTAGGTCCGCTCTTCCACGTAGTTTAAAATGACCGATTTGTGAATGGTGCCGCCCAGCTCAAGTGTGGACCCGGCATCAACTGCCCAGGGGGAAAGAAATCCTTTCAGATCGTCTTCAAGCTGCTTACCGTAAAAACCATTATCGAATCCCTCGTAAAATTTTACGTTCAGCTTCACCTTGATCTCCTCATAAATGGGATTCTTAACATGCAGATTCACGCACGATGAATTTATCCCGGAGAGGAACTGGCTGATGTTGGTGAGAGTAATCAGGCTGGTTTTCGGTCGCAGCGGGTCCACCGCATTTTTGTTACGCACATTGGAAATCACGACCAGTGTTACGTGGCCAGGGGCAAGTTCTGAATAGGCACTCAGGCTTCCGGTATAGCGGGTATGATTCAGACATTTTGCCTTATAGACCGATGGAAACTCTTCCAGTACCAGTCGCTCGTAATCCCATATGGTAATTGCTCGTTTTTTGTGGCGAAGGCGTTCACTTACACGGGTATAAAAATCACTCTGTTTCTCTTTTGTACTACCGCCGAAGGAGGAAAACGGCTGTTCAATTCCGCCAATGGCTGAATCGGCATTTTTTAGCTTGCTGATCGTTTCAGCGGGAAGGGCCTCTTTCAGGTGTCCCGGATCATTATCCTGATCTTTGAAGGTTGCAGTAACTGCCTGGGCCGATATTTGAATAATGTCAGAAACCGCATCTGAATCTTCTTTGACGGTGGCCCTGAGCCAGTGCAGGCCCGCGGGAAGAATAGAATTCTGATCAGAAGCTCTTTTGGGCACACTGAACCGGATAATGCCCGATGCAAGCAAGCCAGACGTACTGTCGGACAGGATATCAAATGGTTCAAAATTGATCCAGCGGTTGTCCGAGAGGTAGCTCCATCGAACAGGCTGAGGTTCGAGGTCGGGATCTGCGCTGCCCTCGGCAACCTGGAAAAGAAGGGCGAGCGTCCGCCCTGCGGTGAAATTCTCCAGCCCGATATAGAGGCTTCCCTCGCTGTCTATTTGCGGATATAATTTTACCGGAGTACTGTTATTCACTTTACGTTGCTCTGAAACACCAAATGGGCCCACATGGAAGAACTGTTCATATGCCTGAGTCTTCTCAATTTCTGAGGAATTATTTGTCAGATCAATTTCAGCAGAGGATTGATAGGTGAGAAAGATCTCTTTCAGAACCGGCGTGTAGGGCTCGTTTGGAAGCGGAGGGTCATCCGTAAAGGTTCCATCCGGCTGCAGCGCATTCATCACAGCTTTGGAGTAAGAGGGCTGGAAATCTTTATGTCCGAAATCAGGCCCTGCCAGTACCATTTTCAGAAACCCTTTCCGGGTATGGGTATCAAATGAATCTGCTTCCTGCAGTATCGGATCACGCTGTACCTTCTGAAGCTTTTCAGAGTCCTTCACAGAGATTACGTGATCCTCAGAAAGCAGTCCATCATCTTGATGAAATAGCGGGGAAGACGCCGGCTCCGTAAAGAGAGGTTTCCATTTTTTCTGATCGAGCATAAAAAGGTCCGTCCGGAAGGAGTCATTCGTTCTGGATGCACCGTTATAGAGATCATAGTGGCCTTCAAATCCGTTTTCGTCATCCGGAAGATCGTGCCATTTGAGATGGATCTTAAGTTCATCCAGCTTCTTTGAGAAGACCTCCCGGCTGCCGATATAAAAATTAGAACCTTTTACAGGGCGCATTCCAAACGGCTGAAAATCGCCTCCGGGATCTAACACAGTCTGATCATTCTGCACGATTAGCTCGCGCACTTCACTTACGTGTACGGAAAGATCTGCTTTTTCGACTTCAAATTTTTTCAGAACACTGTACAGGTATGGATCCTGGTCGGTTCGCAGGGTGATCTTGACCACCGGCCAATTCGTATCAAAGGGATCCGTCAGGGCATCGTCATTTTGGATATATTTCACGATAGGGTCCTGCGCTTTCGTGATGGTTCTTCTGATGATGATCTGACGCTTACCGGGATCGACCGTTGTTTGGTTGACAGGATTGCGAAACGTGTATATCAGGTCGTTGATCTTATCTTCTCCAACTCCGGGCACCGTGCGGACCTCCTCAAGTGATTCGAATTGTCCACTGGGAAGCTTAGATTCATCTTTACGGTATTTCAGAATCTCATCCGCTGTCTTTTTCCCGATGTCATACCCCGGACGGGAACCGCTGTGCCCGGTTGTCGGATCATCAAATACCGGTCCGGCCTGAGGTTCAACACCTGCAATATCCTGCCATGTTTCCGCCCGGTTCAAAAAGTTAAATATACGCTCTGCCACTTCCGTCGATACACCTTCACTCTCTGTTGTTTCATCATAAGAGAGAGGTTCAATCCATTCCTCCTCTCCGCTGAACTGCACCCGAAAAGCTTCTCTTAGGTTTAATTCTTTTAGCTCTTCACTCAGGGTATTACTATTGTTTTCCTTCAACGTAAGTGTAATAGTGATCTCTCGTTCACCTTCCGCTAAAAAAAGAAGTGGAGAGGCAAAAGCAAAGCCCACTTCAGCCTGTGTGCGATCCTGATCGGGCCATTCACCTAAAGGTTTGCCAAATGTTCGCCAGTTCATCTCAGACGATTCAATCTCGGCTCCCTCACCATCGGCTGAATTTGCAACAGGTGAGGCGTAAATCCTGCTGTTTTCATCTTTAGAATCAGCTTTTTTATCTTTAAAAACAGCTTTTAGGTTTGCTACTTCAGCGTCATTCAGAACAATTTCGCGGTCTGTTTGATAGATCAGCTCAACACCCGACTCATCTTTCCCGGCTTTTAATTGTGTTCCTTTTTCCACCCGGTGCTGTTCTGCATGTTTGGCCAGCTCAAAAATGAGAAACACCTGGTCGGGGACAGGCTGCTTTTCCCGAAGCTGTAAGACATCACGATAATAAAAATTGAGATGTTTCCGCGTGATCTGGTTCAGATCATCGCGCGCAATTTTAAAAAGCTGAAGAAACGCCATGAAAAGCGCGTAATGAGGTTCGGTATATCTATCCGGGTCGATCTTCTTGTCAAAAAATGATTCCCAGTCGGGACGGGTTTCATCAGGATCCTGGTTGTAATCGTAGTATTGAATCTGTTTGGCATATTCGCGCACAAAAGACTTGAGATCCTCGATCTTACGCTCATCTACCGCCACATAATCGGGAAGCAGCGCTTTCAGGAGCCGGTCTTGCTGGCTGGTGCCGCTGCGTTTCAGTAGGTTGCTATGTCGGCAATTGTCGCTCATGGATCAGATATTTGTTCCTTCGTCCAGGTAGTAGGGAAATACAAGATTCGATCGGGAATTGGTTGCAATGATGGTATACTCCAGGGTGACCTGTATACGCCCTTCGGCACGATCCGGCACCAGGTCAATATTATTGGCCTTTACCCGCGGTTCGTGAAACAGGATGGCGCGCTTCAGCCGGTTGATGATAATACTTGCCGTCGTGACATTGATCGCTTCGAAGAGCATGTCCTCCATATTGGCACCGTAATCCGGCCGCATGACACGCTCTCCGAGACTCGTTTTCAGCAGTATAATCAGGCTTTCCCGGATATCTTTCTCATCTTCCGAAAGCTCTGCGGTTGAACTGCCTTTCTTAAAGCGTATCGGGAATGACCACCCTCTTCCTAATATGGAGTTCTGTTCTGCCATTGTGTTTCTATCCTATCATTACGGTTGGTTCACCCACAGCAGCACCAGCTCCGCACAGGCAGGTATCGCCGACACGAATGGCCGGTTTACCGCCAATCAGCACGGTTGTACTGCCAATCAAAAACGGACTTACAGTTGGCTGATGGGAATTTGGAGGCAGCGAACAAACATGGTTATCACCCATTACTGCCGCAGGCATTCCGCCTATCAGCACGGTAGGTTCTCCTGGCCCAACTATGGTTCCGCCATGGGTTGTAGTATCAGACATTCGGGCTGCTGCAGGCATATATTCCTCCAATTGGGTGATTGATATTTCTGACCCACCCCCGTCCTCTTCCGCCGGTAGTAGGACAGGCTCCTATGTCGCAAAAACACTCCATATGGAGGGGGGCTATGTAATGAGTAACATTCGAATTTGTATCTATCGCCATTAAAAGATTCATTATGATTCCTTTTATCTCACCAAATTTCTTGTTCACGAGTATTTGTCGAAAGCATACTTTTCCTGTAAAGGTCAATTAATCTGCACAATCGATCCTTTCAGCACGGCCTGGCCGCTGGTGGAAATTTCGGCCCCTGCGCTGCCCTCGGCTTTGAATTGCGCATTAGCTGCAATTTCTACGTTGGTTCCTTCAATCTTCACATCCCCCGTGGCTTTCAGGATCAGGTCAGTTGCACTTTCAAGAGTGATTCCGTCACTGCTCAGCTGTGCCTTGTTTCCGTTTTCATCTTCCAGAAGAATTGCCCCTTCATCATCGCTGATGACCAATTTGTTCCCGTTTGGGGTTTCTATGGTCACACTTTTCAAATCGTCGTTAAACGTCAGTTTTAGCTCGCTGCGGGTTACAACTCCTTTTTCGAAATTATCTTCGTTAACGTCATAGGGTGGGGCTTTTGAGCTGCTGTGAATCCCTCCCAAAATGACCGGGTCGCGCGGATCGTCGTTAAAAAACCCTACCACTACTTCATCATCCGGCTCCGGGTAAAACTGGACGCCTCTGCCAGCTCCCGCATCTGGTGTGGCAAGCCGTGCCCAGATTCCCGCTTCCTCCGTACTAATCACCGGAATGCGAACCTTTACACGTCCTTCGCCATCGGGATCTTCGAGATCGGTGACGATTCCCTGGTGAAGGCCCTGGATAGCAGGGAGAAGGCCGGACGCAGGTTTTTCGATGATGTCATCATATTTATGTGAAAACCACTGCGGATCGAGCCCAAACTGGATGTGTGTCACCCATTTTTTATCCGGGGCAAACTCGTGAAAAATGGAAGAGACAAAGGCTTTGCCATTAAAACGGCCACCAAATCCTTCAAGCTCAATCGTGTGTCCCGGCTTGATGTCGGTGAACCCGATGATGGTTACCCGGCCGCGAATCTTAGCCAGTCGGCTTCGCATCAGTTTTGCATCAGTCCATAGCTGCAGTTCCTGGTCGGGCAGGTGTCCGTTGTGCTGCATCGTCCAGTTATCGAGTCCGATCACCCCAGCCAGATCGGCAGCGGAAATATTACCATGGGCATCGGGAGCACTGTCGTCGGCCTCCAGTTCTGTAACCTCCTGTTTTATAAAATCCCATGACTTGCCAACCGTGGAGGAGTATTGGTCACGGGCGTCCATATCGGCTTCAAATTCAAATACATTTTGCCCATAATGCAGTGTTAATATGGGGTCGTCAAAAGAGGGGGCTTTTACGGTGACTTTTCCGTCATCCGCAAACACAAGCTGCCCATTTACCTCTGCGCGGGTAAGCATGTAATCCCAGTCGGTACAGTAATACTGAACCATCTCCTTATGCGTGACGGCTGTTTGTTCTAATTCTGAATCAAGGCCGTAACCCTCCAGCAGATCTTCGATGATCTCGCTATCGCTCACCTCTTCGAAATAGCGGTTTTTACGACCAATGGTCATTTTAACGCTCATATCACGCAGTTCAACCCGAAGTTTAGAGGGTTGATCTGTCTTCGCTTCAATGCCGTGTTTAATCAAAATGCCTTTGAAAATGGTATCCTCAACGGACCGGTATCCCGCCTTAATTTCAATCTCGTTACCGGGGGTGAATAACTCACCGGCACTCAGTGTGAAATCTTCGTTAGCGAGGCTTCCATCAAATAGTTCAATGGTTGCTTTTGGGATACTGTTCACACTTTTGGTAATGAATATTGAGGAAAGACCTATTTCATCGGGGAGTTCTTCGCCGTTAGAAAAGATCCGGAAGGTTGCCAGGTTTGTATTGGCTTGTGTGGGTATTACAGGCACAGTAGGTTAATTTATTTTTGAACAGGTGGCAGAACGAGTTCCTGCCCTGCCTTTAGATTTCTGAAATTTTTCAAATTATTCGCTTTTGCAATTTCGATGTAAAAAGATGGGTCACCGTATATTCGTTTAGCCAGCAAAGGCAGGGTATCTCCCTCTTTTACAATCCGTTTGTGGGTAAGATCAGCCGATTCTCGTCCCGCCAGGGCCGCCTGCTCTCTTCGGGAGAGAGACTGTACAAAGTTAGAACTAACCGTGGCGCGGATAGGAAGACCGGCAGAATTAAAGAGCTTGTAGCTGATAGTTGTATCCTGAACCACCCCCCGAAACTGGTAGGCCCCCCAGTTGATCTGAAGGTAGTTTGGTGTATGGGTGGATGACTGGATATTTTGTGTGATTTCCAGGTAGCGGGTTATCGCACGGTCCACATGTTTATCTTCCTGGATTATCTCAATAGCACTTTCACGCTCGTTGCTGATCAGGTCGCGGTTGATGCTATTATCGCCAAGATAGTCCAGGTCGAGGTCGCCAGACATATCGTTGCCGGGAGGAGATGCGCCGGTCGCATCAAACAGGAACTCAAAAGAGACGCTGTCCGATTTGTTGGCGCGAAACTGCAGCTGTCGCGCATCAGGATCCACACCTTCCTCGGGGAGCCAGTCTGAGGTTACCTTGTAGCTGAATGATGTGGGATTATACATCACCACGTAGGTGGCTGTTGTCGCTGAATACTCATCATCCTCAAAAGCAGTAATCTTTAGTTTCTCGAGGCCGCCCAGCGGCGAAAAGATATCTTTTAAGCCCATACGTTTACTACCGCTCGTTTCGGTTTCTAATTAGTTTCAGCACTTCTTCCAGACCGGCTTCCACATTTTTGCGGGAAGCCTCTTTATCACTTGTCATTTTTCCCGATGTCGGTTTGTCCTTGTTGTTCACAACGGCTTTTATCACAAGTTCCCGAACTTCAATTGGCATATTGGCTGATTTAAGGTTACGATATGGAAACAGGATTGATTCGCCGATAGTACTGGTAGGCAAACTCAATGCTCTCAATCATGATCTTGTTTTCTTCGGCGTGAAGTCCGTCAACCGACCATTTTACAGGCCAGGCGTTGATGAAATTCCACGCCTGTAGTGGGTCATGGTCATTATTCAGCAAAACAACGCTGATGTCGTTTGCTTCAAATGTGAATCCCTCCACGGCTCCTCTAAACCACTGTACAAGCTGAGAGTCGATCAGGATGCCCCGTTTCATTATTAAGTTAGGGTAGCTTACCGGCTGCGGGAGCCTGTGCGCGAACCGGTTTTCGCCGCCTTCCTGGTACTCCTCCACACCGATATCCACGTTGATTCCGGATACTTCCTGGAACCCCACATCAGGAATGCCAGGGTATATGTTCTGAAGTCCTTCAAACCTGACCAAAAAATGAAAACCGGTGGGCGGATGAAACTGAGCCATGGTGAACCTTTGTTTACGGAGTTTCTATCACAAGACCTTCGTGGCAGAGTTCAATCGACTCAACAGCCACTTCGTTTCCGGTGGAGTTGAGCGAGGGTCCCTCAACTTTGCAGGGCCAGGCCTCCCGAACTTTCCATACCATCACCGGCTCATGCTCTTCATTCAGCAGGCTGATGGTAATGTCACGACGCTCAATGTTGTTCATTTTTACCGTGTTCAGCCACTGGAAAAACTCATTATCTGATCTGAACACACCCCGCTTCAGGGTGATATTGGAGTACTGCGGAATGCCGGGCATCTTGCTCACCTGGTAATCAAGCGAACTGCCCTCCCTGTAGTCGATGGTTTGTAGTTCTACGTTCAGCCCGGTGACTTCGGTGAACCCGATACGGGTCATGCCGGACTCAACCTGGTAGTGAAATGCGGATACTGGATAATTAACAGCCATAATCGTTCAGGTTTGGTTTGTTGGTTTAATCGTATTTGGATAATAGAATATGTGTATTGCTATCTCGAAATATTAGGACTCCTGCAGTTTGTGAGAGAATTTCAGGATGATAAACTCGGCGGGCCGCACGGCAGCAAGCCCGATTTCTACATTCATTCGTCCTTCAAGGATGTCGATCGCGTTCATCGTTTGCCCCAGGCCCACGCGTACAAAGAACGCCTCTTCGGGCTTGGCCCCAGCCAGGGCGCCATCTCTCCAAAGCTTGGATAGGAAGTTCTCGATCATCGATTTTACACGCAGCCAGGTGTTGGCGGTGTTCGGTTCGAAAACCACAAATTCCGTAGCTTTTTTCACTGATTCTTCCACAAAAATATAGAGTCGTCTTACGGGGATGTAGCGCCACTCATTGTCGTTGCCGGCCAGTGTTCGGGCACCCCATACAAGCGTTCCCTTGCCTGTAAACGTCCGGATGGCGTTGATCGATTTTCCGGAACCGGCGTCCACATTCAGGGTTTCCTGCTGGGCATGCGATACTTTCAGGGTAGGGCCAACAACCGAGCGGACATCCACATTGGCCGGGGCCTTCCAGACACCGCGCTGGCGGTCAACCCTTGCATAAATTCCAGCGATCGCGGCCGAGGGCGCCAGGTCCACCCGTAATTTGGAAAGTTCGGCGGTGATGGAGCGATATAAGCTTGGATCATTCTCTGAAATATCGAAAAGATTTTCATTTCCATTTGTTGGGATAGGGGGATTCGGAGTGCCGGTTCCCTCGTACACATATACCCTCTCTATTTCCAGGGATTCATCCTCTGAATCATGATAGCCATAGCTGAGGCTGGTTTTTAGGTAGGGATAGTACACTGCGCCATATTTAAGGTTCCCCTTTCCAATTCCGTCATTCCTGAAAGTGCCGGCATCGGCAATGGGATCATCCGTTACCTCTTTTACATCCATAATTACAAAGCGGTCGCGCAGAGTACGGCACTGGGTAAGGGCGGCTTCGTACACATCTTTATAGTCGGCAATTCCCAGCTGGTCGGGAAAAACGATCAGAGTGGGTTCATCGTATTTTGCCAGTCTTGTAAGTCCGCCGATCAGGCTTGTGGGTGTGGTGTCATTACCGGGATCAACAGCGTTGTCATAATCGTTTACCGATACTACATAGCAAGGCCCGCCTCCATTGTTGAAGAACATCTGCAGGGCGTAGTACATTTTATAATTGCTGATGGTGCCAGGCAGTTTCGCTTCAATTTTCCGGTCAATCATTTCTGCCTCTTCACCGTCTGTTCCGGTGTAGGTATCCGTTACGGTCACTTCGAGCTCTTCGGGATTTGGCCCGCCGAAAATTTCAATATAATCAAGCATGGAGGTAATGCGGGTGGGTTCTCCGCGAAGCTCTTCCGGATCATTCCTTTTGCCTGCCTTGTCCGTGTGACCAATAAATGCGGGAATTGCAGTAGCCACTGCAGCTACAGAAGCGGGCAGTGTGGAGATCTCTTCAATGTAAACGCCGGGTGTTTTATAGTCTGGCATAGTAGTGGGATTTGTTGTTATTACCTTAGTTTGATTTAAAATTGATTCTCATAAAGTCCACTTTTCTGGTGTGATGGAAAGGGGCATACTCCTGAATTATTCTAGATAGTTGTCCATCACGATTCCTGCAGTTTGTGAGAGAATTTCAGGATGATAAATTCAGCCGGACGCACTGCTGCAAGGCCAACTTCAATAATCATTCGCCCCTCCAGAATGTCGAGTGGCGTCATCGTTTGCCCGAGGCCTACTTTCACGAAAAAGGCCTCATCCGGTGTGGCACCGGCCAGGGCGCCATCTCTCCAGAGTTTCGCCAGGAAATTCTCTATCATCGATTTTACTCGCAGCCACGTTTTGGCATCGTTGGGCTCAAACACAACAAACTCCGTGGCTTTCTCGATAGACTCTTCAACGAATATGAACAGCCGTCTCACGGGAATATAGCGCCACTCGTTGTCGTTGCCGGCCAGCGTTCGGGCTCCCCAAACCATAGTCCCTTTACCGGCGAACTGACGGATAGCGTTAATCGATTTTCCAGTGGTTGCATCCACATTCAGCCCCTCCTGGTCCTGGCTGCTGATGGGAAGGCCGGGCTCACGCACACGGTTTACACTTACATTTGCAGGAGCTTTCCAAACACCGCGCTGACGGTCTACACGGGCGTATATGCCTGCCATAGCTCCGGATGGGTAGAGTTCAACAGACCTGTCAAGCCGATTTTTAATCCTGTTGTAGAGGGTTTTGTCAGGATCTATAATCTCAAATGTGCCGTTACCGGATACACTGGCTTCCCCGCCTCCGTTATCGGTGTATGTGAGAACAATGCCTGCCCCCGCTGTACCTTCAGCTGTAGCCGTGAGGGTGATAATTTCGGCGGATCGCTCAGCCGTGTAGTTCTCATTGCCGGCTTCACGAATGGCTTCCAGAAGGCTGGCTGCCGTTGTAGCCGGGCCAGATCCTCGCACAAAACCGTGATCACCTGTAACCGGATCATCCCCTTCTGAGGCCACCGCTTCAAATGTTTCGCCATCAATGTCAAATACATCGCCTACAACATCATTGCCGGAAAATGAAATCTGCCCAACTGCGTAATTGTCCCCTTCTCCAATCACCTTCAGCGAACTTAAATGATAGGGCCCCTCACCGGCGGTTGGCCGATTGTCGGTAATCAGCACAGAAGCATCGTTGTAATATCGATTCAGGCTGGTTTTAAGCGAGGGATAATAGGATGCTCCATACTTCAGATTGCTTGTACCCACCTCATCACGGAAAGCTGCAGCATCTTGAACTACCGTATTGGTGTCGGGGTTAGCCAGCGCATCCATAATGGCAAAACGGTCCTGCAGCTTGTTGCACTGAGCCAGCAGTTGATTATGAATGGTTGTTCGGTCGGTTGAATCTAAGTGAACAGCCTCCGGAACGACCAGCAGCGTAGGCTCATCTTCCTGTTCCAGCGCGGTAATACCTGCTTCCAGATCTCCCACGCTTATGTCGGATGATGAAGCAGGGGCATCTACGTACGTTCCCACGGAAACCACATGACAGGGGCCACCGCCATTCGCATAAAACATTTGTAGCTGGTAGTAAAGCAGGTAGGGCGACACTCCCGATGGCTCCGGAATGGAAATATCCGTGATATCGGGATCATCAGGATTGGGGGAAAGTGTGATCGCATACTGCTCATCAAACGGCATACCAAATATTTCCTGGTATTCCAGCATGGAAGTGATACGGACGGGAGTGGCATCGAGGATGGTTTCCCCATTCCGCTCTTTTTTTTGTGTGTAGCCTACAAACGCAGGGATAGCGGTAGCAACAGCTGCAACGGAAGCCGGCAGGGTTGAGATCTCTTCAATGTAGACACCGGGTGTTTTATAATCGGGCATAGGTACAGGAGTTAAAAGTTAAATGAAAACAAAAACTTCGCTTTCTAATTGGCCATTCTGTTTTTTCACAACACCGGAATGCGATGGATTTGGCAGGTGCTTGACCAGAACTGTGCCTCCGGGGTTTCTCAAAAGCTGCAAGTTAGACTTGGGTTGATCTTTAAACGGAATGGGCACATTTGATTTGAATACAACTGTTTCGAAGCCGTTGATTTTAATATCGGTGTGTGGCTCGTCTCCCTCGCGGTTAAAGGCAACAGCCGGGTAATTTGCAGAGCCGGGATCACTGATCTCTAAATCGTGGTCATCAAATATGACGTATCCGTTTTTGTTGACTACATAGTAGGTCCAGACAGTCTCTTTGCGAGAAAAGACAAGTTCGGACTCCTCGGTTTCTCCATAGAGATGATTCGGGCTATTTTTATATTTGATGTCAACAATTCCCAGGAGTTTTTGTGACGCCAGATCGTCATCGATGTAAAATCGATCTTCTTTCAGCGTGCTATCATCATCGGTATTGCGAATGGTAAAGGTGTAGAGCCCGGGCGGTCGCTGGCGTAAATCTATTTGCTGCCTGAAGACATCGTCATCACCTTTTGTGATGGGAAGCGGATCCGGCAAAGAAGAACCGTCAGTTTTTTGTCCTGCAGGAACGGTTGTAGTGCCGTCCGGGCTGGTTATTCGAAGCAAAATCTCGTTCGGTGGTGGGTCCAGACTGATACTATGCGTAAAAAGGCTATTTTTAATATCGTCAATTAGCGAATGCACCAGCTCTTCAGGATTATCGGCATCACCGGTTGCATCATCGGGATCATTGATAAAGTGAAGCACACTGGTTGATGAAAACCTGTCATCGGCAGAGACATCGAGCTGGGTAATGTTTTGAAACTCAGCACGGTTGTCGGCCATCAGCACAAATGTAAACTGCTGATCGGGCGGCAAGGTAACCACCGGTGTGATCTCATCGGCTTCGGCCCTGTATAAAATGACAATACCGTTTGGTATAGATTTGAAAAGCATGTTTGCCCCGCTGAGCAGACGTAGCGTTCGGCGTGTTGGCCGAAGGTAAAGACCCCGGGCGCGTTTATCATCGTAATACGAGTGACTCATCCTCAGATTAAACAGCCTTGTATAGTTGATGCTAACCATGATTAGCTCCGTGACTGTTAATTCCAATTTTCTCGATAGGCAGTGCCGTTGATTTTATCGATTTCTCCTGGAAGCGGATCAGCCGAACACGGTAAAGAACCGAGGGCAGGTATTTGGTTCCCACCACACTCCAGAAGTTGTAGAGCTGCTCAAACGAATAGGAATAAAGCTCCACAACCAGTTTTCGAAGGTCCGGGTCTTCTTCACTCATTTCAGGTGAATTGTCAGGCGTAAAAACATTCTTTGATTGAAAAAATGAGATCACATACGAAAGCTGCTTCAGCCCCTCCACGTAATCGTCGGTTGTGTCATCATTCAGTGTGTCCTGAAAGTTAGCCGAGATAAGAATGAACAGGTTTAGCTTTATTTCCGGATTCATCTGTTCAGTTACCCCATTTTCATTCAGAACGGTGGTTTTCTGATCTTTGAAATGCCGCTCTTCTTCAATATTGATCAGTGAAAGCCCAAGGGAACTGGGAGGAATGACGATGCCATTTTCTGTGGCAACACTTGTTAAAAAAATCCGCTCGGTGTTAAGGTCGTCAGTCCGTAGCTTTAAATATTCGTTGATCTGCTGGGTAAGAAAAGATAGCGACGTGTGAATCATGTAACTGTTCCCTCTGAGGCTTCAATATGTTATTGCAAGTGGATAACTCAATGATCTCTTTTCACTATATATAATAAATCACTGAGTCTCACTACCCATCTTTACTACCGAATATTACTACCGAATTTTTTAAGCAGACTGGTCCCAATCAGATAGTAATCTTTGAGGTTTCAGGGGTGGAAATATAGGATGAGAAAAGGTTTTGTTGTTATTCTTTATCCGCAACCGAAGCCACAGCCCGTATCAATAACCGTTCTGAAAAGCCACAGACAAATGATATCACGAAATAGGTTGTGCCGCTTGCAGGTTGAAGGTCAAGTACCGGCAAGACAAGGTTGAAGAATTCCGACTCCAGAAAAAAGAAAAAAGCGATGGCTGCGGCACCTCCCGTAAACACACGAATGGTTGTGAAAAAGTGGGAGCTGATTAACTCTGGATTCTTCAGATTGTCTGAGGTTTTCTTAACCCGGAACAGTGAACTCATCACGCCGCCGAACAATCCGAACAACATCACGCCGGTTAGCGTCGGCAGTGTTTGGATTAGACGGTCACCCCCTGGAGACGAGATGAGGGCTACGGGAAATAATTGAGTTATATATGCGATGTAGACAAAAATAAAAACAATGGTAACCGTTAATAGAACAAGAAGCGTGTTGATAACCGATTTTGTGAGGCGGTTCTTGTAATAGTTGTTGCTGAAATGTTCATCCCGAATTTCGGCGGCAAGATAGAGGGAAGAAGCAGAGAGGTTTTGACCCGGTTGTTCAAATTCGCCCAAAAGTCGGTAGACGGCTTTTTGACGCCATTCATTAAGATTCGTGGCCTCCTGACGAAACCGTTTGGCAAGATCATTGAGCTGATTCTGTTCCATCCCAAAAATGGAGAGCCTGACCGAGGCATGAAGGCTTTTCCACGCCGGGTCTATTTTACCGCGTTTCATCTGTTCATAAGCCATAGTCACAAGAGCCCCGGCCTGCTCACCCCATGCAGGTATACTTCCATCCTCGAGTGAGTTTTCCCGTATCCTGTATTCAAGAACAGCACTATGGGCTCTAAGGTCACCTTCAAGCCTCTCGAGTGCAAGTGCGTCGCTGTCTAAGTATTGTTTTACGGGTGCCTTGTAATCGTAACGCAGAGTTATGTTGCCGCTGGCTGAATCATAAAAATCTGACGGGAATTCTATCGATTTGATCAGCTCTTTTTCCGATTCAAGGGTGAGCTTTTTAACTGCCTCAGCGGGAGACACCCAGCGTACATTGTGGTTTCGTGCCGGAGAGAATTGACGGGTGTTAGCCCTGACCCGAAGGTGCCAGAAGATAGCGTATTCGGGCGGATCAAGATCGGGATAGAAGAGCGTATCGGCGGAGATGGGATCTTTTATTTCTGTGCCAACCAGCTTTGCAATGTCCTGAAATGGATCGGCTTTCGTTAGGCTGTAGGGATCTTGCACGACAACAGGGAGTTTCCACTCTACTCCGGTACCATCATCAGAAATGATGGCGATGCGTTGATGCCCTTTAATATTTTTCCAGACAATTCCACCGGTCAGGTGAGAAGGTGATCTGCTCATTCTGTATTGTGAATATATTCTTTAAAAACCCAGCCGCGCAGCTTTACCTCTACATTATACCAACCGTTTTGCTCTTTCAAAATAGAAACTTTGGTATTTTTGGATAGCGGTTTAGCGATTGTTGAGGTGGATGAAGACGGGCCTGAGCGTATATTCAGGGCCGATGCGGTGACAACGCCGGTTTTCTTGTCCGCGTCATCTTCGCCCTGATCTTTTCTATTAGAGTGAAGCAGCCGGTTCCTGAGCTTGTCAAGAGGAAAGGCCGGACCCGGATCAGACTTTCGGCCTGGTGCAATTTCTTCGTGGCCCAAAATGTGCTTTATATTGTAAGCATTCATAATATTCCGGCACAGATCGTGTGTGGCCGTGATCTGCTTTTCGGTATAGACGTGCCACCAAGACTCTTCTTCCTCATTCCGGTGCACAGCCCGGAGCACATCGTCTTCGCTATAGGTTTTTCCGAACCACGATCGCCAGACAGACCCGGTTTTTTCAAGCCTCCCGGCATTTACAATTTCAATACCGATGGAATAGTTGTTCAGATCTGTTCGGTCGAGCCAGGAGCTTTCCCCGGCATGCCAGCCTATTTTGTTAAACGGTATAAGCTGTGTGATGGATCCATCATGGTCGATCACTACATGTGCGGACGCTTCTACAGAGGGATCTTTAAATGTATTTACAGCGGAGGAAACCGACGGCCCAGCTGTGTAGTGAATGACAATAGTATCTGGCAATCCTTCTTCAAATGAACCGCTGGTTTTGTCAATTTCATCTATGGATACGTGATCTGAATCAATCTTGTGTTCCTTAATTTTCATGATACCCTCTGGATTTAATTTTTTGTTTAAACTATCATGGTCACCTGATTAGAAAATGTAATTTATTTAAGTGAACAAATCTAACACTTACAAAAGGGTGTGATGCCACCGTGAAGGGTAAGCTTGATGAACTTTTTCATGAATAGGGAAAAATTCTCATTACCTTTACGGTCTCAAAAATCGGGATAAACTTCTATAAATTACGGATGCTGACTATATTTTCAGAAATTCTCCATACACTGATGTCTCCTATAATTGGTGGCCAAACTTTTCTTACCGCAGTAACCCAGTCCGAGCTGATCGACTCAATCGTTAACATCCTTCCTGAATCACTTCAGGGGGAGTATACTGTGCCGACAGTCGGGCTGTTTATTATCTTTTTTGTATCAGCACTTGTGCATCTGGTTATCCGTGTTTGGATCATCCATCTGCTTCATAAGCTGGATGAAAAAACGGTCTCTGAGTGGTATGCTGTTATCCTGAAGCATAAGCTGCCGCAGCGTGCGCTTTTTATTATTCCGCTGCTGATAATTTATAACGGTCTGAACCTGGTTCCTGAAATCCCCGAAGAGGTTACAGACTTTATTATTCGGCTTACTGCCGCCACAATGGTTCTGGTGGGGGCAAGAGCGCTGGACGCACTGTTGTCGTCCGTTCATACGCTTTACCTGATGAATGCCGGTCCTGATAAGGCACCCATCAAGAGCTATATTCAGCTCGGGAAAGTGATTGTATACGTTTTTGCGGGACTCTTTATAGTGTCGAGCCTTGCTGATAAATCACCGTGGTACTTTCTTACCGGTATCGGTGCCGCGATGGCTATTATTCTCCTGCTGTTCCGGGATACATTGCTTTCGCTGGTGGCCAGTGTTCAGCTGACAAATAACGACCTGATCCGAGTGGGCGACTGGATCGAAATGCCCCAGTTCGGCGCCGATGGAGATGTAATTGACATAGCACTGAATACCGTACTGGTTCAGAATTTTGATAAGACTATTTCCGTTATACCCACCCATAAATTCCTTGAGCACAGCTTCAGGAACTGGCGCGGAATGCAAGAGACGGGTGGCAGGCGCATCATGCGCTCCCTGAATATTGATATCTCATCGATACGGTTTCTTACCTATCACGAAATCGAGCGGCTGAGGGAATCGATTTTGCTTAAAGACTATATCAACGAAAAAATGAAGGACGTGCACGACTATAACAGCGAATATCTGAAGACGAGCTCAAGCACGCTTACCAACGGCCGGTGGCTCACTAATGTAGGTACGTTCCGGGCATATATCATTGAGTATCTGAAAAAACATCCAAATGCGAAAAAAGATCTCACCATGCTGGTTCGTCAGCTGGAGCCGACAGAAAAAGGCCTGCCACTACAAGTGTATGTGTTTGTAGATACCACCGTATGGGCGGAATATGAGGGAATTCAGTCCGATATATTTGATCACCTGCTTGCCATTGCCCCTGAGTTTGGGCTAAATATTTTTCAACAGCCCACCGGCCGTGATTTCAGGGTTCTGAGTTCTCTGAACTAACCGGATTTTTTCCTGATGCTCTCGATAAATTCATATCATCAAGTGTATTCGAATCGGATAAGTAGGAATGGGAATTAAACAGATAGCAGAAATAGATGCCGTAGTTGTGCGAAGACGAGATCGTAAAATGGTAGGTTAATATCTCAGGAAGCAATGGGCAAAAAATCTTGAGCGACTAAACGAACTATAGCCAAGACAAAAAGCGGCTTAATAGCATTGATTACAATCAGTCACCGACTTTATAAAATTCATTAACTTTCTAAGGGCTAGTTTTTCTACATTAGAAAGTGATGATATCAGTTCAAGCAGAAAGCCCGAGAGAACGGTATTTACTGCGATAACTGATACTGTGACAAGGTTCTGGGACACCCAAAATGGTAAACACGGATGATTTTACTCATTGCTTTTGTTGAATAAAAAATTACCACTCTATAATTGTCGAACTCAGGATAATTTCGCCGCAATACCTTTAGCCCAAATTTGGGCTGCTTTCCATTTTTCATACGTGTAATATTTTTAGTGCTTTACATTGGATCACGCTTATCTTTGTGAATAATCCGGGTCAGATTCCTATCGTAAGCATCAAGAGCCGATCAATCGACAAAAATGCATAAAATCATTAGCGTGTATTTGAATGTATGCTTTGAATTTAATGGCAGCTTTTGCATACTGTCACAATTATTTAAGTAATCTTTACAGAAAGACGTTGAGGTGCTTAGCTGCGGATTTTTTTATGACGGCTTAAGGGAGCAATAACTTATTAGCCTTAGACGCAGGTTTCTGATGAGGGGGTAGTGCAAACAAGTTTAAGGTAAGATCACTTCAACATATAATGAAAAGACAGTTCATCCAGTCTGTATTTAGGGGTGAAAAGTTACCCGCTAACAAACGATATATTTAATCAAATGAAAACAGTTTGTCTGGCTCATCTGTCTGATATTAGTCGTTATCTCCTGGTATTTATGAAAAAAATGAGAGTTGCGGAGAAACTCATACCAGCAATAGGGCTGTTGCTTGCTCCGGGACACGTTGTAAAGGCACAGTCCAATGATATTCAGGAGCTTGGCTACATTGCCCCACCGGATTCGCTCGTAGAAGTAGATGCCAATCTTTACATCAATAAAATTTACAACGTTAATTCTGTTGAAGAGACGTATCAAATTGACGGCTATCTAGAGTTTCAGTGGATTGATGAACGATTGGCTTTTGAATCAGAATCTGCGGATTCTTATTTAATTTTTGAAAATGATCGAGCCTCAGAAGTGATGAAATCTGAGGTTTGGGTTCCGGCTTTTGAATTCGTCAATATTCAGGGCAAACAGGACACACAACACTTTCTTATCTCGATAGAACCCAATGGTACCGTTACGTATGAGGAACGGTTTTTTGGGATTTTCCACACAGAAATGAATTTTAGAAAATTTCCTTTCGACTATAAAAAGTTCGTCGTTGAAATAGAGCCGTTTTCATATGATGAAAATTTCCTGAAATTTAAAACCTTATCACTCTTTCCGGATACATCTGACACCTGTAAAGCTCTCGATACAACACTGGGTAAGGATTGGAATCTAACGGGCATCAAAGTAGTAACGGATACATCATCATACGGTCTTCCGGACGCGATGACTTCCGGGAGTGACGGTGGAATCTACTCAAAAGCCGTATTTGAGGTGCATGCGAAACGGATCAGCGACTATTTTATATGGCAGGTGCTTCTGCCTCTCTTTTTAATCATAGCGGCATCATTCACGATTTTCTGGATTCGGGACTTTGGAACGCAAATTGGCATAGGGTTTTCTTTAATGCTTACTGTGGTTGCATTCAATTTCTACTCAGCCTCTATATTGCCCAGGCTGCCATATAACACATTCATTGAATATGTGATCATGTTTGGGTACTTGTTCATTTTGTTCGGCATTATTGCGGCCACCATAAATCATAACCTTGAAAAAAGAGAACAAAGCAGTTTTGATTTGTTCAAAGTTTGCAGATGGGGTTTTCCGGCGAGCTATCTTTTGATTATGATAATACTGATACTGGTAAATCTCGTCTTTGAGACCGGAACAATGGATCTGGTTAATAATTGCGGTTGATATACTCGTATGTTGTCAAGCCAGGCAGACCTCACTTTAATAAGATCCAGATAATCCGTAGTTGCCCTGTTCCTGGTCAGTGATGAATGGATTTTGAGGAGTGAAAATATTCCCAAATAATTTTCATTCAGGAACCAATTCGAATTATAAGAGGGTTAATTTAGATATATTTTAAAAAAATTACTCTGTTACTATTTCCATTGAGTTGTAGACAATTGCCTTTCTTATCTACTACGGAGATTTCATGAGTTATAAAATTTACAATTTGGCAGAGAGAATTTTAAAACGTCTTACCAGCAGTGTCACTTTGTTTCTCTGGCAAGATATTCTAACAGAATTATTTTTTACTTAAAACAGCACGAGCTGTACACTATAAACGTAACGAGATTTAAAAATGAAGATAACTCTTGAAAAATATTTGGTACTGATTGTTGCTATACTATTTTTCACGTCTTGTGGAGAATTAAGCAGAGAAGTTGAGAAGAAGTACAATGAATTAAATAAAGTTACCGAGTCACTCGATTCTTTGTGGAATAAAGGAAGTGATAAGATTATGGCACTTGATTCACTCCTCAATGCGGATGGGGATAAATTGAAAAATATCGATTCATTGATTAATAAATCCACTTCAAAAATTGACTCTCTTTCCGGCGAGAAGATGAAAACTATAGAAGAAATCATAAAACAATAACGAGGTATATATTATGAAATGTCCAAATTGTAACGTGAATCTGGTAATGACAGAAAGAAGTGGCGTTGAGATTGACTATTGTCCGGAGTGTCGGGGTGTATGGCTTGATCGGGGAGAGCTTGATAAAATTATTGAGCGATCTTCACAAACCGTTAAAAGCAGTCAGGCCGAACGATATACTGACAGACATGCATATCAATCTGATAAGAAGCAGTATCCAAAAAAGAAAAAGAGTCTTTTGAGCGAGCTGTTTGATTTTTAATATCCTCATTGAGTTTCATTCTAAAGAAGTCAAAACCTGGTTCTATAAATTCTCTCCAAATCAAGTTGAATTGGTTATTTAACTTTAAAAAGGGCAGCATATTTCTGAGATAAGTCATCAAGCAGAGAGTGAAAATGAATACCGCTCTGAATGGTAAGGGAGCCAGGTTTTTAAATACCCAAAAGTGTCGGGCCCTCCTAAAAAATTCCTGTCTTAAACCCTGCATAAGTTTTTTACCCGGGTATCAAGAAATATTTTTCGCGGCCGTCACCTCGTTTTCAACATCTTTGCCCTCTTCGTGTCGCGTAAGATTCTGTATGGTAGTCTCTGTTATTTGCTGAAGGGCCTCATCGGTCAGGAACGCCTGGTGGCCGGTAATCAGTACGTTAGGAAAGTTCATGAGCCGGGCTATCTCGTCATCCTGTATTACTTCTCCTGAAAGGTCTTTAAAGAAAAGATCGTCCTCTTGTTCATATACGTCAATTCCCAGGAAGCCAATTTTCTTTCTCTTAAGCCCGTCAATTACGGCAGATGTGTCGATGAGGGCCCCGCGGCTGGTGTTGATAATCATAACACCCTCTTTCATTTTTTCGATGGATTTGCCATCGATGATGTGACGTGTCTGTGGCATAAGAGGGCAGTGCAGCGAGATGATATCGGATTTTTCGACAAGCTCATCAAAATCGACATACGTACCGCCCATCTGTTTCACCTCTTCGTTTTCATATGGATCGAATGCGAGTATATCGCAGCCAAACCCGGCCATAATTTTACAAAAAGCCGTTCCGATAGTTCCGGTCCCAATCACTCCCACAGTTTTGCCGTGAAGATTAAAGCCGGTCAGACCTTCAAGCGAATAGTTATTTTCGCGAACCCTGTTATAAGCTTTGTGGGTTTTTCGGTTAAGCGTCAAAATCAGCGCCACGGTGTGTTCGGCAACAGCTTCGGGAGAGTAGGCGGGGACACGATATACAGTAATTTTATGCTTGCTGCAGGCTTCCAGATCTACATGATTGAATCCGGCCGATCTCAGCGCGATGACATCTACGCCAAGCTCCGCAATTTTTGCAATTAGAGGTTCATCCATTGGATTGTTTACAAAAATACAAACGGCTTTATAACCCGAGACCAATTTCGCCGTTTGAAGTGTCAGAGCATCTTCAAAGAACGTGATGTTGTGGTTTGACTGAGCCACTTTGGCTTCAAAGTGATTTCTATCGTAAGACTTGGTGCTGAAAAATGCGATGTTCATGTGGAAGGTCAGGTTTGATTTGTGAGCGAGTATAAATGAGCACGGGAGCGTCCAGTTGTAGTAGGGTATGATGTAAGTTCAGCGCTTTTCGAGTCACTAAACACATACCGTGCCGATTTCACGTGCCAGTCAGTTTCAAACAACCAACTAAAGAGTTGTCCTGTACGTTTCCTGAACTTAGTAAGTCAGCATCCCGTTGCGTTAACTTTTAGGTGGGATCGTCCGGCCGGTTTTTACTTTATAAGCGTCAATTACCATCTCTTCAATCTGGTCGAGGCTGAAGGTTTCTGAGTTTATGACAAGATCGTAATCCGATGCTGTTGTCAGATCTTTATAGAAAAATCGCTCAACGTATTCCTGACGCTCCTCATCCTTTTTTCTTATAAGATCACGTGCCTCGGCTTCCGGGATTTTATGTTTTTCAGCTATATGTTTTACCCGCGATTTAAATGGCCTCACAAGACGGATGTTCAGGTTTTCCTGTTTTTGACAGATATAGTTTCCGCCCCGCCCAACAATGATACCACGACCGTGTTCCTCAATCGTTTTTACCACACGAATTAAAGACCGGATGTAGTTTACATTGGTGTGGATGTCGCTGATAAATGCTGATACAGCATCTTCAACGTCCTGTTTGCGCCTTTCATCCAGCGTTTCCAGCATCTTTTTGTCGCTGTCCATATCTTCGGCGATAGCGCCAAGAAGTTCCCGGTCCCATACCTCAAATCCGGTAGTATCTCCCAGCTTTTCTGCCAGTGTCCCGCCAAGGGCCCCGAACTCCCGAGAGATAGTGATCAACGGAAAGAACGCCTCCTTTTTATGACTGGAGGTAATCATTTCCGTTCTGTGATCCCACTCTTTAATTTGCTTATCCACAATTTGAGAAACTGTCATTGGCATAGTATCAGGTATTTATAGAGTTAATAGGAATAAAATTTTATGGTCTTAAATATATGGTATATACGTATTTAACAAGATAATATATCTGATGGTTCAAGTTGGACGGCGGCTAAATTCAGGCGGCCAAAAAATATAGGTGACCAATTACAACAGGGCTGATTATGCTGAAAAAACCATCCTAATCTTTTCCGCGATTCGGCAGTATGTTTCTTATTTTGTCTATACAATTCAAATTAACAAAACAGTTCCTGATTAATTAACCGTATGTCTAATGAGAAATGATGACGTTCTGAAAAGTATCAGCTACACGCTTAACCTCAATAAGCCTCAAATTGCTGAAATTTGCAAACTTGGCGGGTATGAGCCCGATCGCGGAGAGATCGAGATGATCTTTTCAGACGAAAAGGAAACTGAAAAGAGAATTGACGGACGAGTGGTTGAAAAGGATGTCAGCCATGAGCTCACTTCGCACTTTCTCGACGGACTGATTATTCACCGGCGCGGCAAGCAAAAAAATGCAAAACCACGTCCGGTTGAAATTCCTGTCACTAACAACACAGTACTGAAAAAACTTAGGGTAGCGTTTAAACTCCGTGAAGAGGAGATTATTGAATTGTTGAAGATGAGTGGGTTTGAAGTATCCAAAACAGAACTAAGCGCTCTGTTTCGAGCCGACGACCATCGTAATTACCGCCCTTGTGGCGATCAGTTACTGCGCTACTTCCTGAAAGGGCTGGCCGAAAAGTATAAGGAGGAGTGACTCCTTTTTTCATAATCCTCGTATCAGCTTACATTGTTTTTAATGCTGAGGCCCAGCTTACATCCCCACCTGATACCCTTACTGCCGGCAACAGTGAGCTGGTCCTCTATCAAATCATGCACGGATCTGTAGTGTTTAATTATGGTGGAATAACTGTATTTGCGGATCCATAAGGTGGCGCAGCTTTTTATGAACAGTTTGATCCGCCAGACATCATTCTTATTACCCATACGCATGCTGATCACTATAACCCGGAAACGTTAACGGGGCTTGATATTGAAAATACAACCTTTATCGTGCCACGAACAGTTGTTGATGTAATGGATGGCATGTACAGCGATCAGCTGGTGGATGCTGCAGGCAGTGGGATACAGGTTCGTATGAAAGATTGGTATTCTAATTAAATACGTCGGGTCGATTACATCACTGAGAAATTTTGCATCAGACAAATAAAAGCTGTTCGATTACACAATCAAATTTTGAAAAGGCCACTTAATACGGCAGGCATTTCAGAATAGAAAATGATGGATGCTTAACTGGTTATGGTCAATGTCATTATTAAAGCTCATTGCTTTTGATTAATCCTCGATTGAATCCCATTGTCGCTGCTTGCGTCTGAAAGCAAAGCTTGTATGTCAGTATGGGTTCCACAATTTATATGCGAGCAGGTGTAGTGAATGCGACAAAGCTGTATATAAAATCTATAATGATGGCCCCGTTATCATTGAAGTTAAGGGAGGTTACAAAACCTGTTATAAACTGCTTGGTTATTTGCTAGCCAAAAGCTGGATTTATAAAGAAATTGCGCAAATAATTTGTTCAATATTATAATAAATTTGCTCATAAATTTTGTATTGCTTTTGCGCATTTACTATCTTGGAAAAGTTGGAAGCGCTTTTAGAATCTTGATGCGAAAAAAGGATGTTAGAGTGCTGGTTGGGAAATAAATATCAAAGATTAGATCTCTGTTATCTGAACAAATTTTGCTCAAAATTAGATGTGAGTAATATTCTCATCGACTCAGCATTCGTTTAGGTCTCGCCAACGGTAAAAAACAATTATAGACAGCTCAACCTATTTTTAAAAATGTTTATGGGATGAAAGGTGTGTGAGCTGCTGTGTACAAGTGCAAGTGTACTTGATGGCAGGCATGATGTGAAGGGGTGAACGATCCGTCTAACCTGTCAAATAGTGAAATAAGTTAAAGTTCTGAACTCCATACAGGGTATGTAGGGGAAATGATATGACCAGAAGCAATTTTTTAGAAGATATAAACTTATGGAAGCGGGTTGTTAACGAGAATAGTGGTGATGCTTTTTCCGCTTTATTCAGGAAATATTATAAGCCGCTACTAAACTATGGGTTGCAGTTAGTGCCTCGTAAGCAGCTGGTCAAAGACAGTATACAAGAACTTTTCTTTACGGTTTGGGATCGAAGAGATCGTTTATCTGAAATTGAAAATGTGAGTTCCTATCTCTTTACTTCTTTTCGCAGAACCCTCTTCAGGCAAGTCGAAATGTTTCAAATTTGGCAAAAAAGAGATCAGTTGTATTTTGTAGAAACAATCCAGGAAATTGGGTTGAATACTGAGCAGTCACTTATAGTGGAAGAGATAAATCGAGAGACAAAAGAAAATTTGAAGAAAGCTTTTGAGAATTTAACCGGGCATCAAAAGGAAGCTGCCTTTTTGAAATTCTACTGCGGGCTATCGAATGATGAGATTAGCGACGTTATGGGCATTAGGAAAGAAAGCGTGTACAACTATATGTATCGTGCCATCTGTGTTCTAAAAGAGAGTATGAGTATTTCACTCGCCGGCTGATTTGCCTGATATTATAATTTGCAAACCAGGGTGCTTTGAATCCAAATGTCTGAACGTCAGGCAAATTTTTTTCAAAAAAATAAAAGTTTTTAGTGGAGATCTGTCAGGTGACTCTCTTTATATACATTGAAATCAAATCAGAAATCACAAATTGAACCATATTTGGCCACCCCAAATCAGGAATTAGCAGAATTATTAGGTAATAAGTCCTTTACTCGCTGGATTCAAGGCAATGCCGGTAAGTCTGAAAAACGGAGGTGGGATGCCTGGGAAAAAAGAAATCCGTCTCACAGGGAGCTTTGTGCAAATGCTGAGATTTTTTTTCAGATGCGATTGGAGCTGGATCCGGCGGAAGACGCAGAAGTGCAGTTGGACAGATTAAATAAGCGGATTGTCAGAGTTAAAAGGCACAAGAATCAAAAAATAGGTGAAAAAATTAAGTTGAAGCGCGATTTAGGAATCTACCGAGTGGCATTTGCTGCTACAATTTTGCTGCTGCTGTCGATCGCAGGCGCGCTCTATCTTTTCAATCCCGGTGTTCTCACGGTATCTGCTGAACAAAATATCGAGTCAGAGTTTGTTTTAGCTGAAACCGGATATGGAGAAACTAGTTCTCTCAAGTTTAGTGATGGATCGCTAATTCAGTTAAATGCAAAGTCATCACTGCGTTACAACCTGGATCAGTTTGGCAGTAAGCGGGTCGAAGTTTGGCTGCAGGGCGAAGGATACTTTGATATTGCATCTAACCCCGGAGGCGAAAAGCGTGAGTTTATCATTCACACTGACAATGGAAAGATTAAGGTTTTAGGAACTAAGTTTAATGTGGATACACGGTTCCGGAAAACCAGTGTTGTATTGGAGGATGGGCTGTTAGAGGTGTCGGGTAATGAATCTCTGGGCCTGGCGTCCAGCAGAAAAATATTGAAGCCAGGTAATCTTGCTATCATCAACGGTTCCTCCTCAGATATTGAGATTCAAAATGTGGATGTGAAGATGTTTACAGCCTGGATTAATGGCGAAAAAGTATTCCGAAACACACCACTTAAAGATATTTTCACATCAATTGAAGCTACTTACGGAGTAAAGATTGATGTGGAATCCCCGGATTTGCTGGATCGCCAGATAACCGGGGTTTTTCAAAACCCTGACTTGCAAATTTTGCTTGCCGGCCTTCAAGAAATTCTTGACCTGCATATAGAGCAGGTTAATGACAAAGAGTTTTTGATTTCACGGAAGTCAATTCAATATGAGTAAACCTAATGATCAGTTTTCAATGTCAAAATCAATGGGAACAAAGATGAAAGATATAATTATGAAAATCCGCGTTTTGGGATGCCTGTTTTTTATCCTGGCTGCGGGAGTAGCCTCTGTAGATGCACAAATTGCAGACCAGCAATTAACTCTAAACGACCAAGAGGATATCGGGGCACAAACAGCCAGTATTCTGCTGGAAGATGCCCTTAAACAATTTGAAGACAGGTTTGATGTGTCTTTTGTTTATGAAAGCAATGTGCTGAACGGAATGCGCGTTAAACCAAAAAATATACGCCCGTCAGATAATTTGGATTTAGAATTGAACCAGCTTCTGGAGCAATTTAACCTGATGTTTACCAATCTGAATGATCGTACGTACGTTATCAAACGTAATCCTGTTGCTCTGGTTACCACCGCACAAACAGCCGTTCATATGGTGGAGGGTGTGGTCACAGATTATGAAACCAGAGAAACGATGCCTGGCGTTAACATAACTATAAAAGGAAACCCCACTCTGGGTACATCTACCAATTTGGACGGGGAATATTCTCTAAATGCACCTGCTGCCAATGATACGCTGGTATTTTCATTTATTGGGTACCAGAGATTAGAAGTGCCTATTGAAGGACGCAGCCAGATTGATGTAGCCATGGAGCTTTCGACCATAACCGGAGAAGAGCTGGTTGTTATTGGGTTCGGTACCCAGGAACGGGCAAGTGTTGTTGCCGGCGTTTCCTCTATCTCTGAAAGAGATCTGGAACGGACTGTTCAGGTACCTAACCTGAGTATGGCGCTTTCGGGTAAACTGCC
This sequence comes from Rhodohalobacter sp. 8-1, assembly GCF_038150125.1. NCBI lineage: Bacteria > Pseudomonadati > Balneolota > Balneolia > Balneolales > Balneolaceae > Rhodohalobacter > Rhodohalobacter sp. 8-1. The sequence continues at coordinate 83,555 of NZ_JBBVMF010000016.1, forward strand.
TGGTGTGGTAACTGTAAGTAGTACAGGCTTGCCGGGAGAAGAAGATCCTCAGATATTTGTACGTGGACGAAGTACATGGCAGGATTCCTCCCCGCTTATTTTGGTGGATGGCATTGAAAGATCTATAGGAAATATCGACATGAGTACTGTGTCGTCCGTAACTGTTTTGAAAGATGCCTCAGCTACTGCCGTCTATGGTGTGCAGGGTGCTAACGGTGTTATTCTTGTACAAACCAAAACCGGGTACGAGGGGCAGGTTCAGATTTCAGGTAGTTTTAAAAATACGGTAAAAGTACCGTCACAACTGCCCGGCGTTATGGATGGATATGAAACACTCATGTTGCGAAACCAGGCTATTGCTAATGAATTGGGAGCACCGAATGCAAGCTGGGGTGAATATTATACTCAGGACTTTGTCGACCGGTACCAGAGACCTCAATCACCAGAAGACCGTGTTCGGTATGCTAATGTAGACTGGAGTGATGAACTATTCAGAAATTACACACAATCTTATGATGCGAGTCTGAATGTCAGAGGTGGATCGGAATTTGTACAATTCTTTGCAAGTGCCAACTATCTGAATGAAGGAGATCTATTTAAAGAATTTGACAACAACCGTGGGTATCAGTCCGGATTTGGATACCAGAGGTTGAATGCCCGTTCAAATCTTGATTTTCAGATAACGCCTTCTACTACGTTAAGTGCAAAAATTGCCGGCTCGTACGGAGCAAGAAAAAGACCCTGGGGTTTTTCAGGTGGCGATTACGGATTTTGGATAGCTGCCTACAGTGCATCGCCAACACAGTATTTACCAAGGTACCCTGATGGCAGTTATGGATTTGATCCTGATGCAACCGGCGGGAGTAGTAACTCAGTAGAAATTTTGGCATTGAGCGGGATTGAACGAATAACCAGTACAGATCTGACCACGAATTTTGAGCTTGATCAGAACCTGGACATGCTTGTGCCGGGATTAGATTTTAGAGGTCAGATCGCTGTTGATAATACTTTTATAGAAGGAAACAGGGGTATTAATGACTTATATAATTCTGCAAGAAATAAATACGTTGACCCGATAAGCGGAGCAGAGACATATCAGCCCCTGTATGATACGGGTACACAATTCGATTTTCAGTCTGGTAGTCTGTGGAATACAGATGGAGGGTCGGTCAATAATAATCAGACGTATCGAAGACTGTACTATCAGTTACAGTTAAACTACAATTTTACGCTGGGTGACAGACATAAATTTAGTGAGATGGTACTTGTAAACCGTACACAAAATGCTGTCGGTAGTATTATTCCGCGGGCCAGGGAAAATTGGGTGTTTCGTACAACCTATAATTACGATCAAAGATATATTCTTGAATATAACGGGTCCTATAACGGATCAGAGAAGTTTGGTGAAGGTTACCGCTTTGGTTTCTTCTCTTCAGGAGGTTTCGGCTGGAACATTCACAGAGAAAAATTTATGAGTTCTTTTGATTTCCTGGATAATTTAAAGCTCAGGGCATCTTACGGAACAATCGGGGATGATAATACCAACGGCCGCTGGCTTTACAGGTCGGAATGGGTTTATGGGGGTAATACTGGTATTGGTACATCAGGAATTCAGGCTCCGGTCAGCCCATATACCTGGTACAGAGTGCAATCGCTTGGTAACCCTGATGTACGCTGGGCTACAGTAACAAAAGCGAATCTTGGGATTGATTTTGGACTTTTCCAAGGTTTGATATCGGGATCTATCGATATTTTTCGTGATCAGCGAGAAGATATTCTTATCAGTGGTTCCGAGCGGGCTATTCCCTCTTACTTTGGCCAGCAAGCTCCCGTCGCTAACCTGGGAGAGGTTAATAACAAGGGGTATGAGCTTACCCTTAATGTAGATCAAAGGTTTGATAACGGATTACGTCTGTGGACCGAGATGAATATTACACACGCAGAAAATGAAGTGATTGAGCGTGATGATCCCGACTTGACCCCAGAATATCAGAAGGAGGCAGGTTTCGCTGTTGGTCAGGCGAGAACACACGTAGATAACGGCTTTTATAATTCCTGGGATGAAGTTTATGCGTCTGCTCCGTTTAATACAAATGATGCAGGCAAGTTACCGGGCGGGAAATATATCGTTGATTACAATTCAGATGGAATAATTGATGATCAGGACAGTGTTCCTTACGGCTATTCCGGCACACCACAAAACACCTACAATACTACAGTGGGATTCGATTGGAGGGGGTTAAGTGCATTTGCTCAGTTTTACGGAGTTAATAATGTTAATCGGTGGACTAACTTTGGAAGCCTTGGCGGCAATGAATTGGCATATGCCGTAGATGGAGGGTATTGGAGCATGGACAATCCCGATGCGAATACCCAGATGCCACGCTGGAATACCAATGTAAGTGGCTTTAGCAGAGGCAGCCGATGGATGTATGACGGATCCTTTTTACGCCTGAAGAATGCACAAATTGGCTACACATTTGATTCAAGATCAGGCGTTGCAAGAAATCTTGGTGTAAGCAGTTTTAAGGTCTATTTAAATGGTTATAACCTTCTGTTGTGGACCGACATGCCCGATGACCGGGAATCTAATTTTGCAGGTGGTGCAGTGCCCAGTCAGGGTGCTTATCCAACAGTAAAACGGTTTAACCTTGGGGTTAATGTTAATTTCTAAATTTGTTGTTATGAAAATGAATACGATGAAATATACAATATTTGGTTTCTGTATTCTTCTGAGCGCAGTGCTGCTGGTTTCATGCGAGGAATTCCTCTCGAAATCACCAGAAACAAATATCTCTGAAGAAGAAGCATTTAAAAACTTTACCAATTTCCAGGGTTATACTGAAGAGTTATATAACACCATTCCAGATTTTTCCAATTCATATTGGACTAGTAACTGGAATTTTGGTGATGATATAATTACCAGTAATGACATGGATTACCACATCGTGGATATGTTCGATGAGGGTAATTTTTGGGGCTGGCAATCCGAAAATAACGGATGGAATACATCCTGGTTGGATAAAGCGGGAAATCCTCCTACTGGTAGTTCCAGCCGATTTGACAAAGAGCTATGGGATCACGGCTGGTATTCTATACGCAAGGCAAATGTCGGGCTTAATAACCTTGACAAATTCCAGGGCACAACAATGGAGAAAAACTTGATTGAAGGTCAATTACTGTTTTTCAGGGCCTGGCATTATTTCCAGTTCATGCAATACTTTGGCGGTTTACCTTACATGAGTGATCCCCTGCCCGCTGACACGCAGTTTGATCAGGAAAGATTACCCTATCAGGCCATTGCCGATAGTGTAGCACAAGATTTTAGAAGAGCAGCCGATCTTTTACCTATTGATTGGGATAATACTGAGCCAGGTGCCCGAACATCTGGTAATAATGGCCTGCGTATAAATAAAGTAATGGCCCTTGGGTATCTTGGTAAAAATCTGCTTTGGGCGTCCAGTCCTTTAATGAACAATGGAGCTGATGAAACAGCAAGCAGCTATAGCCAGGAATATGCCCAGCGGGCAGCTGATGCCTTCGGTGAGCTATTGAGTCTTGTTGAATCTGGTGATACAAAATATGAGCTGTTACCCTTCGAAGACTGGCACATGAACTTTTATACTCATGGCCAAAACTGGCAGTTGCCTGGTGGTACTGAGCGCATATTTACTGGTCCATATTTTGATGCATGGCAATCAAACTGGAATACAAGTAAACAGTTCCAGCCTACTGTATTGCTGGATGGCAGTAACTTTTTCCCTACAGCAAACTATGTACAAAACTTTGGTATGGCTAACGGGCTTCCTCTTAGTGTTCAGGATTCCGGTTACGACAATGAATATCCCTGGAGAGATCGAGACCCGCGTTTTTATAAAACGTTTGTCTTTGATGGCTTGCAGGTAGTTCAGGGAACCATGCCCAGTGGAGAAGAACAGCATCGCTATGCTAATCTCTATACCGGGGGAAGCTATAGATTCGCTAACGGAACTAGTCCTGGCGGAACTCAAACCGGCTACACCCTGAGGAAATTTATACCTTTGACGGCCAATAATTACGACCAGGGTATGAGCTATGGCAGTAATTTGCATGTTCACCTTCCCTGGATGCGCCTGGCCGACGTATACATCATGTATGCTGAAGCGGCTGCTGTTGCAAATCTATCGGCTGACGGATCGGCTAACAATTTTAGTATGACCGCGGAAGATGCCGTTAACGTAATACGTGAAAGGGCCGGGGTTAATCCTGTTGATAATAGATATTTAGGCAACGTCAACGACTTTCTGGAAGAAGTAAGGCGAGAGTGGGCAGTTGAGCTGGCATTTGAGAAAAATCGGTTCACAAATCTGCGCCGCTGGTTATTATTAACAGACGATCGATATGCCAAAAAAACAGGCCATTTCTTTCAGCGCGGTCCAAATTTCGATCCCGATAATCCAAGAGAAAACCAGGTACAGAACCTGACCGAAATGATGCTTAAAGAGCGGAATTACAACCAACGGCACTACTGGTTACCGCTAAAAAGGTCTGACGTGAATATTAGCAGTAGCTTTGAACAAAATCCTGGATGGTGATGCTAAACCATGGAGATAAATTACACCAGTTAAAAAACGTAGAAATGATGAAATACTTACGAATCAAAACATTACTGTGTACAGTACTCTTCTTTCTCCCTGCTGTATTAATCGCACAGGACACAAATATGAATGGGCTGGAACAGTCGGTCCAGGATACAGTTGCTAATGTTGATGAGGCTAACATTGATATATTAGGCCCGTCAACAGTTCAAGGGGCATTTCGAAAAGTTTCCAGAGAAGACCTCATGGGCGGTATCTCTGTTGTGGACGTGCCGAGTATAATGGAGAAAAATTACATGACCTACAGCCTGGAAAATATGCAGGCTTTTGTGGGAGGGTTCAACGGAAGCCTTCGGGGCATGGGTGATTATCTTGTATTGGTTGATGGTATACCCCGCGATCCGGGAACGATCAACCCGGCTGCTATACAGCAGATTAGTTTTCTGAAAGGTATATCAGCAAGTGTACTTTACGGGAGCCGTGCCTCCAATGGTGTAATATATATAACGACTCAGAGAGGAGGAGAGCATGAACTCAGAATTAACGGACGTGTTGACGGTGGAATAAATATTCCAAAGCAATATCCAAACTATCTGGGTTCTGCTGAATATATGACTCTTTATAACGAGGCGTTACAGAATGACGGCTTGTCGCCCTTATATAGTAACGAGACTATTTACAGGCACTCTACCGGTAATGATCCGTTTCGTTACCCTAATGTTGATTATTATTCACCCCAATACCTGAGAGATTTCACAAACCGTTACCACGGGAATGTTGAAATAGCGGGTGGTAACCAGACTGCCAGGTATTTTACCAACATCAACTTTGCCACCTCAAATTCACTATTGAATTTCGGGGAAGCTGAAAATATGAGGGGTAACAACTTCAACATTCGTTCAAATGTTGACTTCCAGCTGAATGAAATCATTACAGCGTCGGTTGGTGCCGGGGTTATCTATGATGAGCAAAACGGTGTGAATACCAACTACTGGGGACAAGCTGCTTCATTACGGCCAAATCGATTTACGCCACTCATTCCAATTGATATGTTTACGGATGGAAATGAGAACCTGCAACAGCTTGTTGAGAACAGTAACTATATTATAAATGACAGATTTCTGCTGGGTGGTAACCAGCTTAACTCCACAAACCCTATTGCGGGTGTTTATGCAGGAGGAACAAGCCAATCAGTTGGCCGCCAGTTTCAGTTCAACACGGGTCTCAACATAGACTTGAAAGGATTACTTCAAGGCTTGGAATTTCAGGGCCAGTTTGGTGTAGATTATCAATCTTCATTTAATCAGGCTTACAATAATGAGTATGCAGTGTATGAGCCAAACTGGGTTGCATACAATGGGAATAATCAGATAAGCAGCCTGAATATATTCGGCCAAGATGCAAAGACAGGAGTTCAGAATGTTAACTCAAGTATATTTCAGCAAACACTCGCATTCACCGGTCAGTTTAACTACCACCGTAACATAGATGAGGACCATCAGGTTTCGGGAATGCTTATTGCCAATGTGCACCAGTTAACGTATTCCGGGGAGTATCACCGAACAGGTAATTTAAACCTGGGTTTACAGTTTGGGTATAATTACCAGAAAAGGTATTACTTAGATTTTAGTGCTGCCGTTCCTCATTCAGCAAAACTACCGGAGGGCAATCGCCGGGCTTTCTCTCCAACTGCAACACTGGGTTGGAAGATCAGTGAAGAAGATTTCATGGCTGATGTTTCCGCAATTAGCAGCCTTAAAGTATATGTATCCGGCGGTATCGTGAATACTGATATGCCCATTCCCGGATATCACTTATACGAACGCAGCTATTCGCAAGCAAGTGGTTCTTATTTTGGATGGGGAGATGGTAATCTAAGGCGCGGAACTCAATCTTTTAGAGGAGCCAATCCCGATCTTGATTACATAAAGCGTAAAGAACTGAATGCTGGTTTCGATGCAATTTTCTTTGAAAACTCACTCGCGGTAGATGCATCTTTCTTCTACAATAGAATGAACGGCGGAGTTATTCAGGCTTCATCGCTGTACCCGAGTTACTTTTCAACAGGATTTCCGCAGAATTCATTTATTCCCTATGTCAATTACAACATTGATCAGCGAAGTGGAATTGATTTTAATGTGCGGCTCAATGAAGAGCTGGGCGGGGTAAACTGGACGCTGGGACTGGCGGGAACCTATTTTGACAGTAAGGCTGTCAGACGGGCTGAAAATAACAGGTTTGACTTTCAAAACAGACAAGGAACGCCGTTAGACGGTATCTGGGGGCTGGAAAGCCAGGGCTTTTTCATGAGTCCGGAGGATATTGATAATTATGATGCTTCCCAGCAATTTGGAACGGTACAAGCAGGCGACATAAAATATCTGGATCAAAATAATGACAATCTCGTAAACGCCCAGGATCAGGTGTTTCTCGGTAAAGCCGGATGGAATGGGGCACCGATGGAATTTGGTGTTCACCTGACAGCGCGATGGAAAGATTTCACATTATTTACATTGGGTACCGGACAATTCGGTGCGTATGGTATGAAAAATGGCGACTATTACTGGGTAAACGGGGACGATAAATACTCTGCTGAAGTCCGTGGACGATGGACCGAGGAGACCAGAAATACTGCAACCTACCCACGTCTTACAACTCAAAGTGGCAGTAACAACTACCGCACATCAAGATTTTGGATGTACAGCACTGATCGATTCGACCTGCAGAAGGTACAGTTAACATATAACTTACCTAATAGTGTACTTCAGAGTTCAAATATTCGAGATCTGCAGTTATACGTGACCGGTGCAAATCTGCTGACCATTTCTCCCAATAGCGATATTATGGAGCGAAATGTGGGTGGCAATCCCCAAACGCGGTTTTTTAATCTGGGAATAAAAGCAAACTTTTAACTAAGATTTAGTGAGACAGAGATTATGTATAAAAGGATATTAGCATACTTGTTGTTTATACTTGTTGCCGTTCTCATTGGCAGTTGCAGTGACGTATTAAGTCCCGCCAACGAGAATATCAATGAGCTCGAAGACATGTACAACGATGCGTCATACGCCGAAGGTATTTTGGCTAACGCTTACAACCTGCTTCCCAGTAATGGATGGACGTTTACGGATGTAGCCACAGACAATGCTGTGACCAACGATAATAATGCTGCACTTCGTCAGATGGCCACCGGCCAGTGGACCGCAGACAATTATCCGTTGAATCAATGGCAAAACAGCCGGGCAGCCATTCAATATTTAAACATCTTTCTTGCAAATGCAGACCAGGTGCAGTGGGCCGATGATGATGCTACGAAGGAATTATTCAACAACCGGCTAAAGGGTGAAGCTTATGGCTTAAGAGCGCTTTTTACGTATCATTTGTTGCGTAACCACTCAGGGTGGACAGGGGGCAATCAAAGTGGCGAGCTACTGGGTATACCAATAATATTAGAGCCACAAGACAAAGATTCCGATTTTCAAACGCCCCGGGATACTTTTGAAGCAAGCATGGAGCAAATATACAGCGATATCGAAAGTGCCGGAGATTTACTTCCACTTGATTATGGAAATGTGGGAAGTCCTGGCCAGTTGCCGGATGGTTTTGGAAGCACCAATGATGATTTAGGCCGATTTAACCGTGTATTTGGCGATGACGGCAAACAGAGAATGAGCGGACGTATTGCACTTGCTGTAAAAGCTAAAGCGGCTCTTTTAGCAGCCAGCCCTGCATACACTGCTGGTACAACTACTTCCTGGGAAGATGCTGCCAATTATGCCGGAGAGTTGTTACAATTAAATGGTGGTATAACAGGTATAGCACCCGAAGGAGATAACTGGTACAATGCTACTGATATGGCAAGTATTGGATCGGGGGCCAACCCACCTGAGATGATTTGGAGAACGAATATTGGTCAAAGTAATGCTTTGGAATCTCAGCACTTTCCTCCAACTCTTTTTGGAAATGGCCGGATAAATCCGACGCAGAGTTTAGTAGATGCGTTTCCTATGGCAAATGGGTATCCAATAGACCATCCGAATAGCAACTATGACCCTACAAATCCCTACCAAAACAGAGTTGCTCTGTTAAATGAATACATCCTGGTAAATGGAGGTACGGCTGGAGTTAATAGTACCACAATTATCACTGCCGCAGATGGGAACACTAATGATGCTTTAAACCAGGTATCGACGTCTACCCGCACGGGCTACTATATGAAGAAACTACTTCGGCAGGATGTTAATCTTGATCCAACAAGCACTAACAATCAATTGCATTATAACCCCCGCATACGTTACACCGAAATTTACCTTGCTTATGCAGAAGCAGCCAACGAAGCGTGGGGCCCAAACGGCACCGGGTCATTTGGTTTTTCTGCTTATGACGTGATCGAAGCTATCCGTGCACGCCAGGGCGTTGACCAGCCTGACCAGTATATGCAGAATGATATTACCTCCACAGCGGATATGCGTGAACTCATCCGTAGTGTCCGCCGAATCGAACTTGCGTTTGAAAACTTTCGATTCTGGGATCTGCGCCGCTGGAACATGGATCTGACAGTACCAGCAGATGGAGTAAGTATTGTAAATGGTAACTTTAATAGGGTGACCGTTGAGCCGCGGGAATATCAACCCTACATGCAATTTGGCCCTATCCCATTCGATGAGGTACTAAAATTCGGTTTAGAACAGAATTATGGATGGTAGTAGATTTAGCATGATATTTAATAATTATTTAAAAATAGAACTGGGAAAGATGAAAAATAAGAGTGTTTTAACCGCGTTTTTAATAGTGACGGCCATGACCTTATTGACATCCTGTCAAAATGAGGACTGGAATTTCCCCGATTATGAGTACCAATCCGTGTATTTTTCTTATCAATACCCGGTGAGAACCATAATCCTGGGAGATTATACATTCAACAATGAGATAGATAATCAGCGTCAATTCAAAGTCATGGCTACCACGGGTGGTGTTTATGTAAATGAAAACGACGTGATGATTGACTTTGTAGTTGACCCGTCTATGGTTGATGGTTTCGTGTTCGATGGCAGTGGTAATCCAATTCAGTCGTTACCGACAAACTATTATGAGTTTGTGTCTAATTCCGATCAGTTAATGATTCCGAAGGGAGAACTGGCAGGTGGAGCTACCGTACAACTCACGGACGCTTTTTTTCAAGACCCTGATGCTTTCAATACAACCTATGTGCTTCCTGTACAAATGATGAGTGTCGCTAATGCCGACACCATCTTGCAAGGGCAAGCGAAAGAGATCGTTAGCAATCCAAGACGAGGAGTTGCCGGAGACTGGGACGTTCAGCCTAAGGATTTCACTTTCTATGCCGTAAAGTATATTAATCAGTATGATGGGTTTTATCTGCGACGCGGAGAAGATGTTTTTACAGATGTGAATGGTGATACTGAGACCATCATCCGCCGTGCAGAATCCATTGTGAAGGATGAAGTTGTTGAGTTAAATACACAGAGTCTAACTCAGATAACATTTCCGTTAATCATTCAGGATAGCCAGGGCAACAATATTAACATTACACTTCTACTCGACTTTGATGACCAGGGCAATATTACTGTATCTGACAATGCAGCTGATTATACCGCAAGCGGAAGCGGAACCTTTTTTGAAAAGAGTGAATCGCAGGAAAATTGGGGTGGCGAAAACCGTGCTGCAATTTACCTCGACTATGAGATCGATTGGGATCAATCACAGCGTCGCTTAGAAACAGCGGATACGTTGGTGATGCGTGATCGCGGAATCGGGTTAGAAACATTTAGCCCGGTACTTCCCTAAATTTTCATTAACAAAGAGCAGAAGAATATTATGAAACAGTTACTTAATGTAGGACTTTATATAGCGGCCTTGATAATGTTAGCGTCCTGTACAAAGGATAACACGACTAACTTTGTTATGGAAAAGCCGCAAAGTGTAGCGGTGCAGGATTCAGTGGATAACAATTATTCTCCGCTGAAATCGTACGTAGAAAATCAGAATACAACCTTTAAAGTCGGCGCCGGTATTTCGGCTTCAGCCTATGCTGATCAGGGTGCAATTTATGGGTTGGTGAACAGTAACTTCCTGGAAGTTACTCCCTACGGAATAAGCCATGGTGATGTTGTTCAGGCAGACGGTAGTCTTAACCTGGATAGTATGAATAGTTTTATGGCCGCAGCCCGGCAAGCCGGGATTTCAGTGTTTGGTAATGCCATTATTTCACCACAGAATGAGAATGAATCCTATCTGAATGAGTTAATTGCACCTGAAACTGTAAGTGTAAGTGAACCATCATGGGAATTGGTTTCAGAAGCTGACTTTGAAACGGATAATGCTTCAAATTACCAATCAAACAATAATGCTGTTACATCTTTTACCGCTGAAGGTGAAGGTTTCGAAGGGGATGGAAGAGCTCTGAAAGTCGTTAATGCTGAAGTTAGAGATAACGATTGGCAAAGCCAGTTATTTATGACATTTGAACCCAAGGTGGAAGCAGGTGATCAGTTTAGATTTGTTACGAATGTGCGTGCAGAGCAGGATGTTAGTTTTTCGACACAGGCTCATAGGGTACCCTATGAGTATTTGCACTGGGATTTCTTTGGCACAATTAGTGCTTCATCGGAATGGTCAGTTTATGAAAGACAAATTACGGTTAGTGAACAACAGGCGGGTGCAGGAACGATAGCTTTTAATCTAGGAGCAACTGCAACCACATACTATTTTGACAACATGCAGGTTTGGTACTATAACACTGAAGGCGGGACCGAAACTGTGGAAAAAACACCTGAAGAAAAACAGGAAATTCTGAGTTTTGAACTGGAGTCATGGGTTTCGTCAATCGTTGATACTGCATCAAGCATAAATGCCTGGAATGTGGTTAACGGAGCAATCGCAAGCGGCAGCGAAAATGGTTACGAATTAAAAAGTGATGGCTCGTTCAACTGGCAAGAATACTTAGGACCCGAATATGGTGTTCAAGCTTTTCAAGTGGCCAGAGAGCATGCCGGTGATGATGCTATACTTTTTATAAGCGATACTGGATTGGAAAACCTTTCGAAAACTCATGGTCTCTTAAACTATGTTGAATACATAGAGAGTAACGGGGCCACAGTTGATGGCATAGGTACCCACCTGAATATTAGTATCAATACCAGCAAGCAAGACATATCGGAAATGTTTGAGCTGTTGGAAGCAACCGGAAAAATGGTAAAAATTTCAGGCCTTACTGTTGGGCTTGGAGGAGTTAGTGCAGGTGTTGCTTCTCCTGAACTTTATCAAGCTCAGGCCGATATGTACCAGTTTGTGGTAGATGAGTACTTTAGTATTGTACCGGGTAATCAGCAATATGGTATCACCGTTTGGAACCCACTTGACAGTGCTGATAATCCAGCAGGTCTCTGGACACAGGATTATGTTCGAAAAAGAGCATATGCAGGCTTTGCTTCTGGTATTATGAACGGACTAAATAGCGGTAATTAATATATCATGTTAAGTGCAACGGTTAGAGGATCTGCCAATTTGAGGTAGACCACCAGCTAAGTGCCTCTGAAATATTATACAACAAATTAGCCTTATTACCGGCCAGGATTAATTCTTGTGTTGGTAATAAGGCTTTTACATATAATGTGGGTTCGTTGTCGGGTGATTTCGTAAAAGTCATGGTTTTTAAATCCTTTCGATATTTGCTAACCGTTGTAGTGTATGAGTCTATAATAAAAACGTTCTGTAAAACACCCATTGACTAATCTTAACTCTATGAAATTTAAAGAGTTATTCTTCTTCTTATTGCTGTCGGTTTTGTTGGCTCAATGCACCACCGAGCGCGAGAATATTGAATTTGACTGGAATCAGGAAGAAGGGTACCGCTGGTCTGAACTGCAGTTGCCTGGCCAGGGAAAAGCGGGATTTAAGCAATTAACAGAATCAGAGACGGGAATAGCGATTAGCAGTAATTTAGCAGAAGAAAGCTATATAAATAATAGTGTGCTGCTTAACGGGTCAGGAGTTGCGGCAGGAGACGTTAATGGTGATGGTTGGACTGATTTGTATTTCACACAAATTGATGGACCCAACAAACTATACATCAATCAAGGTAACTTTCGCTTTAATGATATCTCTCAGGTAGCCGATGTGGAGCTGAATGACTATAAATCAGCAGGTACCGTACTTGCTGACGTAAACGGAGATGGTCATTTAGACTTATTAGTAACTACCTATGATAATGGAACCATACTGCTATTAAATAATGGCGAGGCTGAATTTACCCATGCTAAACAAAGTGGTTTAGATTCTTCTACAGTGGGTGGAACAACCATGGCCCTTGCCGACATTGATGGGGATGGAGATCTTGATTTATATGTAACACACTATATTAATGAAAGAGTACGAGATTTGTACTCTCCGGGAGATCTTATTGGTGGTAATGTGGCTGTTAGAGAAGGTGACCGCTACAATATTAAAGAGGAGTTTCGAAAATATTACACCAATATAACCAGCGTTATGGGCCCAACCATCCGAGAAAAAGGAACGGTGGACGAACTCTATTTAAATGAAGGTGGAATCGGTGAAGATTGGGAGGGATTTAAAAAAGTTGAGAATTTAAAAGATCATTTTTTAGATGAAAATGGAGAACCCCTTGGTGTTGGCGAAAAATGGGGGCTCACGGCTCGATTTGAGGATATCAATGGTGACGGCCTGCCCGATTTGTATGTCTGCAATGATTTTTGGACGCTTGACCAGTTTTGGATCAATCAGGGAGATGGAGTTTTTAAAAAAATAGATCCGCACAACTTCAGGCACATGAGTTTGTCATCAATGGGAGTAGCGGTTGGTGATGTGAATAATGATGGACACGCCGATCTGTTTATCTCCGATATGCTTAGCCCGGTTCACAGCCGCCGTATGCGCCAAATTATAAATATGGACCCCGTACCGGTTGGCCCTGGAGAGATTTTAAACCAGCCTCAGTATACCCAAAATACCCTGTTTGTAAATAGGGGGGACAATAGTTTTGTAGAGACTGCCAATTATAGCGGGGTGGAAGCCAGTGGCTGGTCGTGGGCAACATCTTTTATTGATGCGGATTTAGACGGTTTGCAGGATCTGTTTATTACTACCGGCTATGAATATGATGCACAGGATCTGGATTCAAGTGCACGATTGAGCCAGAGCAACAATGAGGAACCCTATAATCTTGAACGCTATCTAAGAACGAAACTGCAATATCCATCCCTGAATCTTAAAAACCGTATCTATAAAAATGGAGGAGATTTAACGTTTTCTGAGGTAGGCTCTGAGTGGGGCTTCACTCAGGAGGATGTGTCCCAGGGATTGGCTATTGCTGACCTGAACAATGACGGAGCGCTTGATATGGTTTCCAGCCGTATGAATGATAAGGCCGCTATCTATGAAAATGCCAGCGGAGAGTCTCGCATAGCTGTTCGCTTGATTGGTTCAGCGCCAAACACCCAGGCTATAGGTGCAAGGGTAACTCTGAGTGGTTTTGAGCCTCTGCAGGTTAAACGCATCGTGTCTGGCGGCAACTACATGTCAGGCTCAGCACCTCAGCTAATGTTTGCCATTAAGCCAGAAAAACCTGATCAGGCGTTAAATATCAGATGGCCTGATGGGAAAGAGAGTACTATTGAAAATGTTAGTGCCAATCGCATCTACGAAATTTACCAGGATAGCATTTCAGTCCGGTCGGGCACTGATACCGATACAGGCATTGCTCAGCCGATTTTCAAAGATGTTTCTGATCGTATTAATATGTCTGATCCTGAAAATGAGTTTCAAGATTATCGGCGGCAGCCTTTCATACCTGTAATGCTGAGCCAGCTTGGGCCTGGTGTGGCTTGGCTCGACTACAATAATGATAATCGGGAAGATTTTATGCAGACCTCAGCAGAGGATGGGAGGTTGGCAGTATTCCGGAACGAGGGCGGAGGGGAATTTACCAGGCAAAATATTCCCGGCTTAGATCATGAGCGCACCCATGGCGGTGACCAAACAGCAATAATTGGCTGGCGAACAGATAAAGGCATGAACGTGGTAGTGGGGCAATCAGACTACGAACAGCCTTCCACGGGAGTGCCTTCAGCTTATCATTATATGATTCGTGATGGCAAAGTAGTAAACACTCAAGAATTACCGGGAACAGGTTCAAGTACCGGAACTATTGCCGCAGCTGATTACAACAAGAATGGAACGCTTGACCTGTTTGTAGCCGGCCGGGTTATTCCCGGTGAATATCCTGAATCAGCAAGTTCAGCGCTATATACACTCGATGATGAGCAGTTTGTACAGGATGAAGCCAACACTGAGCTTTTGCAAGACATCGGGTTGGTTACCGGTGCGGTCTTTACCGACTATAATGGTGATGACTGGCCGGATTTACTGGTCAGCACAGAGTGGGGCAGCCTTAAACTATATGAAAATGATCAGGGGCAGTTCCGGGAAGTAACCCAAGAATTGGGATTAGATGAATATCAGGGGTGGTGGAATGGACTTGCCACAGGAGATTTTAATGGTGATGGCCGGCCAGATATTATAGCCACAAACTGGGGCACAAATAGCCGGTATGAGATTGTTGAAGATCATCCGATGCGCATGTATTACGGATACATTGATGGAAATAACTCACTTGATATTATACAAGCCAATTATAATACAGAGACGCAGGCATATGTGCCTATACGAGGGCTAAAGTTTTACTCAGGATTTAGGCCGATATATTCCAACCTGCGTTCATACCAGGATTATGCTGAATCTTCACTACAGGATATCCTTGGAGCTATGATTCAAATCACCCCATATAAAGAGATAAATACACTTCAGAGCATGGTATTTATCAACAAAAATGGCTTAGAGTTTGAGGCTCATCCATTGCCGCGTACGGCTCAACTGACAGCCGGATTTAGTGCGAACATAGGCGACTACGATAACGATGGAAATGAGGATCTGTTTTTGAGCCAGAACTTCTTTGATCTGCCCCCGGGTGATACCCGTCTGGATGGTGGCCGGGGACTATGGCTGGCAGGAGACGGCAGCGGTCAGTTTAGGGCCTTGCCTGGCCAGGAAAGCGGTGTAATGATATATGGTGAGCAACAAGGAGCAGCACTTAGCGATTTTAATGCCGATGGTCGTATAGATTTAGTGGTTACCCAAAATGGAAACCGTACAAAACTTTATGAAAATCAGACAGAAAAACGTGGATTTCGGATCCGGCTTTTAGGTCCGGCGAATAACCGTGATGCAATTGGTGCAAGCATGCGGTTAGTTTATAAAAACGGTCAAAAAGGCCCAATGCGAGAACTACAGGCCGGGGCAGGCTACTGGTCTCAGAATGGATCAATCCAGGTCATTGGGTATTCAGATGATAATCAACCGGCAGCTATTGAAGTGCGATGGCCGGATGGGAAATCTGAGAACATCTCAATTGAACCTGAAAGATGGAATTATGTGATTGCGTATGAGGAGTAAATGAAGGTCTGCTAATCGAATCAAAAAAAGCTGTACCTGATCATTACTTAAATATTTTCATACACAGGTGACATTCATTTAGCCGAAGAACCTAAAAAGAGCGCAAATAAGCCTGTAAAAACGTTTCAGCATAGGTTTTGCGAAGCACATTAATCGTTTAAAACTTCAACCAAACTTGGAACATTAATGAAACATGGACCAACCCGGCTATTGGAATTCGTTGAACAGTATCTTATAGAGCTCAATCCACTGATAAGATGAAACCAGTAATGATATTTCTATGCATTGTTTCGGCATTCCTCATAATGGGTGAAGTAGCCCGCAGCCAACCGGCTGGGGATCTGTTGCTGTGGTATGATGAACCTTCCGGGGAAGAATGGGTGCGAGCGATGCCGGTTGGAAATGGCCGGCTGGGTGCCATGGTATATGGTAATACCCACATAGAGCGGATACAGCTGAATGAAAATACGATTTGGGCGGGAAGTCCCTACCGTAACGACAGTCCGGCTGCACGCCAGGCTTTGCCGAAGGTACGCGAGCTTATCTTTGAAGGAAAACACGAGCAGGCTCAGCAGCTGGCAGGAGAAACTTTCTTCAGTGGTCCGTATGGGATGCCATATCAAACCGTCGGCGACCTGCTGTTATCTTTTCCGGGACATGGAGAAGTTCAAAATTACTACCGTGACCTGAACCTGGAAACCGCCGTGGCCACCACCCGTTATTCGTTGAATGGGGTAGAGTACACCCGGAAAGTGTTTTCTTCCGCGCCTGATGATGTTATTGTTATACAGCTTTCGGCCAGTCACCCGGAATCTATCACTTTTTCCGCATCTATGGAAAGTCCCCAGCAATCAACTGTATCAGTTAAAAACGGGAAATTGATTTTATCAGGAAAGTCAGGTGATCACGAAGGTATTCCGGGAAAAGTACGGTTTCAGTCTATTACCGCCTTTGAGACTAAGGAAGGATCTGTAGTGGCTACCGATTCAACCGTGAATGTGAGTAAAGCTGATGAGGTTACTATACGTATCTCCATTGTCACAAACTTCAAGAGGTATGATGATATCAGCGCGGATGAACAGGCATTGGCCCGTGACTATTTAAACCATGCCCGGCAAAAATCTTACAGCCAGATACTCGAAGCTCACACGGACGATTATCAAACCTTTTTCAACCGGGTTGAACTAGACTTGGGGAGCGCTGGGGCACCCGGAAAGCCGACTGACGAACGTGTTGCAGATTTTGCTCGGGGTGCCGATCCACAACTTATTGAGCTGTATTTCCAGTTTGGACGATACCTGTTGATTTCCAGCTCGCGTCCCGGATCACAGCCGGCTAACTTGCAAGGGATCTGGAATCAGCAGATGACACCACCCTGGGATAGTAAATATACCCTCAACATCAATGCGGAGATGAACTACTGGCCGGCCCAGCTGACCAACCTGGATGAGATGCACGAGCCGCTGATCCAGATGGTCAAAGAGCTATCCATTACCGGACAAGAAACGGCCGACGTAATGTACGGTGCTGATGGTTGGGTGACCCATCATAACACCGATATATGGCGGATCACCGGCCCGGTTGATGGCGTATTTTGGGGCATGTGGCCGATGGGTGGTGCCTGGCTGACGCACCAATTGTGGGAGAAATATCTTTACTCCGGCGATGAAGAATATCTGAAAGAAGTATACCCGGTATTAAAGAGCAGTGCAGATTTTTATGTGGATTTCCTTGTGGAGGAGCCGGAACATGGCTGGCTGGTGGTAGCTCCGAGTAATTCACCGGAAAATGCGCCCCAAAGCCGCTCGGGTGTTTCAATCGCAGCCGGGGTTACTATGGATAATCAGCTTGTTTTTGAGCTGTTTACCAATACGATACGGGCGGCCGAGGTATTAGGACGAGATTCTGTTTTTGTAGAAACACTCAAAGAAAAACGAGCTCAGTTGCCCCCGATGCAAGTCGGCAGATTGGGGCAGCTGCAGGAGTGGATGGAAGACCTGGACAGCCAGGATGATAAACACCGCCATGTCTCACATTTGTTTGGCCTATATCCGGCCGCCCAGATTTCTCCTTACCGTACGCCCGATCTATTTGACGCAGCCCGTACGTCACTGGAATACCGCGGGGATGTGTCCACCGGCTGGTCGATGGGTTGGAAGGTGAACTTTTGGGCGCGTCTGCTGGATGGTAATCACGCCCTAAAACTCATTGAAGATCAGCTGGCACCAGTCGGCTCAGAACGGAACTTGGGAGGTGGCGGAACTTATCCTAACCTGTTTGACGCACACCCGCCGTTTCAGATTGACGGCAACTTTGGATGCACCGCCGGTATTGCCGAAATGCTGATGCAAAGCCATGACGGAGCAATCCACTTGCTGCCGGCGCTGCCCAGTGAATGGGACAGTGGCCGGATCAGTGGTCTGAGGGCCCGGGGCGGGTTTATCATAGAATCATTGACATGGGAGGATGGGCGGGTTTCCGAACTGAAAATAAAATCTACACTTGGCGGCAACGTTCGGCTTAGGGCTGCAGGTGAGATATTGGGAACCAATGGCCTGACTCTTCAGAAAGCTACCGGGACCAATCAAAACAGTTTTTATCAGCTAGTGGAAACCCCGGAGCCGTTGGTATCGCCCGACGCCGAACTGAATTTACCCAATGTTTCTGACATCTTTGAATATGATTTCGACACCGTAGAAGGCCAAACCTATACACTGGTAGGGAAGTAAATGATGGGCAGCCAATATCAACGGGCTTTATTTAAGCTGAAAATTCTATGATAATGCACCAAATTTAAAATCCCAAACAGAAGCCATCAATGAGTAAAAGCAGTTCAATATTACAAATATGTACCAACCCATTGCAATTAAGGAATATAACTACAGTCTTAAAAGTATTGGCGGTCGATGACTTGACATATGACATTGTCGCTCCATTAGTAGAACATAAAATGCTATATGAACGTCTATAAATTAAACCTTATCGAGGTTAGTGGTAACTACGTAAGTGATTAGGACTGACCCGGCATCTGTTCTGATTATTATCATAAATTAATTTAAATACAAAACCATGATTTTTTCAAAAGGAAACCTCGATTTAAGTAACATTAAGGCAGTAGCAATGCTTTTAGTTGTTTTGCTCGTTGGGTGCGATAATTCAACAAATACAGTGATTTATGAACCTGATGAGGAAGTAGATAATGGAGGAGTACAAGAAGAACCTGCATCATTATCCGGTGCTTATGAAGGGACGTTTAAAATAGGGGTAGCCTTGAATAGTTCACAGGTCTATGGTAATCAACCGGAAGCCATACCGCTTATAAATAAACATTTTAATTCTGCAACGCCTGAAAATCTACTGAAGTGGACAAGCATCCATCCACAGCCCAACCAATACACATTCGATGGCCCGGACACGTTTGTCGAATTTGCAGAACAACGAGACATGTTTATAGTGGGGCATACCCTGGTATGGCATTCCCAAATTCCGGACTGGACCTTTGTAGATGAAAACGGGGATGAGCTTGGCCGCGAAGCGTTGCTGCAACGAATGAAAGATCACATCGATACGGTAGTGGGTCGTTACAAGGGACGTGTTGACGCCTGGGATGTGGTAAACGAGGCAGCAACCTGGTCGGATGGGCTTCGCCAGTCGAAGTGGTTAGAGATTATTGGGGAAGATTACCTTGATAAAGCATTTCAATATGCCCATGAGGCCGATCCCGGCGCTGAGCTTTACTACAATGACTATAATTTGTGGGCTTCCGGTAAGCGGCAAACGGTTGTTGATATGGTGAAGCGGCTTCAGGAAAATAATATTCCTATTCACGGCATTGGAATGCAAGCGCATTATGGCATCAATGGCCCGTCGATCGAAGAAATTGAAGCAAGTATTCTTGCATTCTCTGAGCTGGGTGTCAAAGTGATGATTACGGAGCTCGACGTCAATGTACTGCCATCTGAAAATGAAGTTGATGTGGATTATGATCCCGATTCCGGAGAGCCGGTACCATCAGAATTAAATCCTTTCACGAATGGACTTCCGGATTACATGCAGCAGATTCTCAAAGATCGATATGTGGAGCTGTTTGAACTCTTCAAAAAACAACAGGATAAGATAGATCGGGTCACGTTATGGGGACTGGATGACGGAAACACATGGCTAAATGGTTTTCCTATTCCGAACAGAACAAATCATCCGCTACTTTTTGACAGGAATTATGAACCCAAACCGGCCCTTTTTGGCATCCTGGAAGTTGCTGAGGATTAGAGGATTGGCCGTGCCCATTTCAAACGAATAACCAATTAGAAGAACCGAAATTTACAAGCAATCTGATAAAGTTTATAAACTGTGCAGATGGATAGTTCAATGTCGTTTAAAGAATTCAGTTTAAAGGGGATACTGCTTTTATTTGTCCTGATGATTGTACAGGCTGGGTGTGCACAAAACACGTCAATGCCGGTCGCTGGTCCTGATACAGAAGACAATACAGATGCTGCCACAAATAGTGCTCAAAATCCGGTAATATGGGCTGATGTGCCTGATCCCTCAATTATACGGGTTGCAGATACCTATTATTTGAGCAGTACTACCATGCATTTTAATCCGGGCGTACCAATCATGAAGTCGAATGATCTGGTCAACTGGAAGATTGTTAATTATGTGTATGATACACTCGCTGATAGTGACGCTTTTCTGCTCCAAAATGGCCGGAATGCGTATGGAGAGGGTACCTGGGCCAGCAGTCTCCGGTACCATAACGGAACGTACTATCTGGCTACCTTTTCGAATACAACCGGGAAAACATATGTTTTCCGCACCAACGATATCGAATCCGGTTCATGGGAGAGATTCACCATAGACCGGTTGTTCCACGACCCGTCCCTCATTTTTGACGATGGACGCGCCTTCCTGCTGTATGGTGTCGATGATATCAGAATTGTTGAACTCGCGGCAGATGCTACGGCTATTAAATCCGGCGGTGTTGACCGCGTGCTCATTTCTGACTCTAAAAGTATTGCAGGAGACCAGTTTTATGTGCCGGCGGAGGGAGTCCACATCAAAAAAATAAACGGGTACTACTATGTGTCTCTGATTTCCTGGCCGGCCGGTGATGGACGTACTCAGCTAACCTACAGGTCGGACAGTCTGTTGGGTGAATATACGGGGCGTGTATCACTGCAATATGAAGGGATTGCCCAGGGCGGGCTCATTGATACGCCTGACGGCGACTGGTATGCATTTTTATTTCAGGATCACGGGGCAGTAGGTCGCATCCCTCAGTTAGTTCCCGTTCGATGGGAAAATGACTGGCCAATATTTGGTGTTGACGGCGAAGTTCCTAAGCTGTTGAATATTCAGGCTGAGGATGATGATCCGGCCGGAATTGTTTCCTCTGATGAATTTGATGGAGATGCGGGGCCTGCCCAATATAACGATGAAACTGAAATCCTGTCAGGCTTGTCACTGGCATGGCAGTGGAATCACAACCCCGATTCCGAGCACTGGTCGCTCGACGAACGTCTCGGCTACCTTCGGCTGACCAACGCCGAGATTGACACCAGCTGGGTAAATACCCGGAATACTCTCACTCAACGGACATTCGGGCCGCAATGTACCGGCACCGTTTTGATGGATACCCAAAATATGAAAGATGGTGATTACGCAGGATTGGGCGCACTACAGGGTATAAACGGTTTTATGGGCGTAAAAAAAGAAAATGGAACTACACATCTTGTGATGATGAAAGAGACACCTGAGGATCAGGAGGAGATAGAGATTCTTCCACTGGTTCAAGACCAGGTGTACCTCAGAGTTGCGTTTGACTTTGAAAACAGGACCGATAAAGCCTATTTCTACTACAGCCTGGATGGTGAATCATGGCAACAAATTGGCGATATGCTGCAGATGCAGTATACGCTGGATCACTTTGTAGGATACCGGTTTGCCCTGTTCAACTATGCAACGGAGACAGCCGGAGGGTCAGTAGATTTCGATTATTTCAGGGTAGAGCCCGGTTTGCACCAAACCAACTAATTAGAAAGTGAAAAAACTATTGAAGGATGAACACCATGGGAAAGATGATTTTATCATGTTTGCTTAGCATTATATTCTGCCTGCCTGTTCTGGCACAGCAAACAAGCGGACTAACATCAACAATTATTAACACACAGGCAGAATCGGAAGAGGATTTCCCGATTGTAAACGAAGATCAGCAAGCGGCACCCCTGCGTTATGATCCCAATGATTATGGAGGAGTGATTCGGGCCATTGGCGACCTGCAGTCCGATATAGATACGGTCTCAGGAGTGAAGCCTGAAATGATGACATCGGGGCCCTTCTCAGATCTTGAGATTATCATCGGCACGCTTGGCAAAAGTGAGCTGATTGATAAAATGGTGTCTGAAGACAAGCTTGACGATAAAGACCTGGAAGGGAAGTGGGAAAGTTTCGTTATAACTACGGTTGAAAATCCACGTCCTGGTGTGGAAAAGTCCCTTGTCGTAGCCGGCAGTGATATGCGCGGTACGATTTATGGCATTTATGAATTATCCCGACAACTGGGCGTTTCTCCGTGGTACTGGTGGGCCGATGTGCCGGTGATACAGCGTTCGTCAGCTTTTGCCTTATCTGGTTATTATGCTTCAGGTGAGCCCGCCGTAAAATATCGGGGTATTTTTATTAACGATGAAGAACCGGCTTTTGGCGGATGGGCACGAGAAAAATTTGGCGGCATTAACAGTGATATGTACACACATATGTTTGAGCTGATTCTCCGTCTGCGGGGGAACTACCTGTGGCCGGCTATGTGGGGCAAGGCGTTCAACGAGGACGATCCGAAAAATCCGAAACTGGCTGATGAGTATGGTATTGTGATGGGGACTTCTCACCACGAGCCAATGATGAGGGCCCAGGCCGAGTGGACGGCACACGGTGATGAGTACGGCAACGGCGAGTGGAATTACCTGACAAATGAAGAAGGTCTAAAGCAGTTCTGGCGTGATGGTTTTGAGCGAAATCACGAGTATGAAAACCTGGTGACGCTGGGGATGCGCGGAGATGGTGACATGGCGATGGAGGGTGCCGGCAGCATGCAGAAAAATATCGACCTTATGGAGCGCATTATCTCCGACCAGCGTAATATTATCGAAGATGTTACGGGGGAACCGGCCTCTGAAACGCCGCAGGTTTGGGCGCTTTATAAAGAGGTTTTGCTATATTATGAGCAGGGGATGAAAGTGCCAGATGATGTTATCATCTTACTGGCTGACGATAATTGGGGCGACGTTCGACGGCTTCCGGATCTCAATGAGCCGAAACACCCCGGTGGATACGGCATGTACTATCATGTAGATTATCACGGTGCGCCCCGCTCTTACGAATGGCTGAACATGAATCAGCTGCCCCACATGTGGGAGCAGCTGCAGCTCACCTACGACTATGGCGTGGATAAAGTATGGGTCCTGAATGTGGGCGATCTCAAGCCTATGGAATACCCGATGACCTTTTTCCTTGATATGGCATGGAATCCTGACTCATTTAATGCCCATAATCTTAAAGATTATGCACAGAAATTTCTGCGAGAGAAAGTTGGTACTGCAGAAGCAGAAGAGGCAGCCGATATTTTAACTACCTCTACAAAGTACAACAGCCGCGTTACTGCAGAAATGCTGGATGAAAACACCTATAACCTGGAGAGCGGTGAGTTTCGCCAGGTTCGCGATGCCTACATGGCACTCGAGGCCCGCGCGCTGCGGCAATTCCGCGGTCTGCAGGAAGAGTATAAAGATTCCTACCACCAGCTAATTCTGTTCCCGGTACAGGCGATGGCCAATCTATACGATCTCTATTATTCAGTGGCTATGAACCGCAAGTTAGCAGCCGAGAATGACCCCCGGGCCAACTACTGGGCCGATCGTGCCGAAGATAGCTTTGCGTACGATGACGAGCTTACGGAGGAGTATCACAGCATTGCCGATGGCAAATGGAACCACATGATGGATAAAGCCCATATTGGTTATACTTCTTGGAACGCTCCTCAGGGCGGTGATCAAATGCCGGAAGTAACACGTGTAGATTCAAGCATAGCCAACCGGGGAGGTGGATACACCTTTAAGGGTGAGCATAACGTGGTGTCTATGGAAGCCGAACACTATTACGAGAGTAAAGCAGCTGAAAATACCCAATGGACAATCATCCCGGATATGGGGCGGACTCTGTCAGGACTTGCCCTGATGCCCTACACAGAAATGCCGGATGGTGCCGAGCTTACATACAAATTCACGCTGGATACAGAAGCGGACACCGTAGAGCTTCGGACGATTTTCGGAACGACGCTTCCATTTAACGGGGAGGGGCATCGCGTGGCTGCCTCTATCAATGGCGGGGAAGAAGTTATTTGGAACATCAACGAAGATCTGACCTGGGAGAATAATTACTCGCTGATGTACCCCACTGCTGCAGATCGTATCATTGAAACGACCCATACGTTACAGCTGTCCAACAGTGCTGACGGTATTCACACCCTAACTATCCGGCCGCTAAATCCCGGCGTGGTATTTCATAAGATTATTATTGATGATGGTGGTTATGAACAAACACATCTCAAGATGCCGGAAAGCCCGTACGAAAGGGAATAAACGTTAACAATCGATTTAATATGTAAATGGTTTAATTTGCAGACCCTTTGGGTCGGAAAAAGATATACGTCTCCCTTTCCCCGTAATAGATTCCTTCGGGAGAAAGGGGACACTCCAAAATAAGTTATGTACTGACCTGGAATAATTGAAACATCGGGATCCTGTTTTTTGGTGTTGGATTTAGGATCATTACGCTACGATACCGCTTTAAACAGAGTCACTTAACGGATACGAACAAATGGTTAATAATCGATTTATTAAAGTTCAGGATAAATGGGTGGTGATTGCTGCATGTTTTATGTTATCATTCCTATCTGCAGATGCCTTATGTGCTCAGGAAGTATTTAACCTGTATCCCGGTGCAATTCCCAATTCAAAAAGCAGTGACCTGTCGGAGTCTGATACCGAACTAACATCGGGCGTATTTCGTGAAGTGATTACCCCCACCCTTGAAGTATTTTTACCGGAAAAAGATAACGCTACTGGTGCGGCCGTTGTGATTTGTCCAGGTGGCGGCTATAGTGTGGTTGTGTATGAGAGTGAAGGAGTAACTACCGCCAAAGAATTTGCAAAAAATGGAGTGACTGCATTTGTTTTGAAGTACCGGCTGCCGCGGGATGCCACCATGGAGAACAAAACAATAGGTCCTTTACAGGATGCACAGCAAGCCATAAAATCGGTTAGGGAAGATGCAGATAAATGGGAAATTGATGAAGATAAAATAGGTATTATGGGATTTTCGGCCGGAGGACATCTGGCGTCAATGGCTGCAACATATTTTGAAAAAGCGCTCATCCCCAATGAGAAGAATACCAGCCTGCGACCTGATTTCCAGATTTTGATTTATCCCGTCATTAGTATGCGGGATGATCTGACCCATTCGGGGTCACGTAACAATTTGTTGGGCAGGTCTCCTTTGAGAGAATATGTAAATGCATATTCAAATGAGCTGCAAGTAACTGAGCAGACACCTCCTGCCTACATCACCCATACCGGAGATGATGATCTTGTAATTGTAGATAACAGCATCGATTATTATGAGAGTTTGCAGCGCAACAGCGTGCCTGTGGAATTACACCTTTATCCCAAAGGGGGACATGGATTTGTATTATCGCAACCAACCAGCGAGTGGATGGCGCCAATTTTTAAGTGGATGACAAATGCCGGATGGATCGGTCTTTGATATGAAACTTACATCTGTTGTGAAATAAAACTAATACCATCCATTTAATACGCCAAGGAAAGGAATCAATTAAAAATCATTTCGACTAAAGGATCAATACTACCATGAGAATATTAATATTTTTATTGAGTCTGATGATGGCATCAGTCACATATTCACAAACTCCAATGACGGTATCCAGTCCTGATGGGAATCTTGAAATAGCTGTATCAGTAGACAACGGCAATCCGGTCTATTCAGTTACCTACAACGGGAAAACGATGCTTGAAAACTCTCCGCTCGGATTGGTGACCAATGAAGGGGATTTCAGGTCTGATATGAGTTTTGCGGCATCAACGACCGGTGAGGTCAGCAAGGAATATACTCAGAGGAAAATCAAGCAGTCCTTTGTCGAATATCATGCCAATACGTTAAACGTTATTCTGGAAAATGAAGCCGAAAAACAGATTTCGGTCCTTTTCCAGGTAAGCAATAATGACATCGCGTTTAGGTATGAATTTCCCGTCTGGGGTGAAACCAGGGCTGCCGTAGTTGAGCGGGAAACCACCGGTTTCAAGTTCCCAGCCTCAACAACAAGTTTTCTTTCCCCGATGATGACACCTATGACCGGCTTTGCTCGTACCGCACCCAGCTATGAAAATGGGTATGTAGCCGATGAACCCATTGAGAATACCAATGCTGACTATGGATATGTTTATCCGGGGCTATTCAAGATAGGAGACAGCGGTTGGGTGCTGCTTTCGGAAACCGGAGTTGGAAGCAATTACAATGCCTCGCATCTGAGCAGCTACAATGATGGAATTTTTACGGTTGAATATCCCAGTGCTGAACAAAATAATGGCTTCGGTAGTACTGGTGCACAAATCGGTCTTCCGGGTGTAACTCCCTGGCGTACCATTACGGTTGGAGAGACACTGAAACCGATTGTTGAAACAACCATCTCATGGGATGTGGTTGAGCCTCTTTATGAGCCTTCCCAGTCATATGATTTTGGGCGTGGTACCTGGAGCTGGATTATCTGGCAGGATAGCAGCATGAATTTTGAAGATCAGGTGACCTACATAGATTTAGCAGCTGCAATGAATTATGAATTCATTCTGATTGATGCATGGTGGGATGAAAATATCGGCTACAATAAGATTGAAG
Source organism: Rhodohalobacter sp. 8-1 (assembly GCF_038150125.1). Lineage (NCBI taxonomy): Bacteria > Pseudomonadati > Balneolota > Balneolia > Balneolales > Balneolaceae > Rhodohalobacter > Rhodohalobacter sp. 8-1. The sequence continues at coordinate 110,590 of NZ_JBBVMF010000016.1, forward strand.
AGCTAATACGATATGCACGCTCGAAAGGCGTTGGCGTATTTCTTTGGTATAATTCCAATGGAGTCGTAAATGACGCTCCGCAGACACCCAGAGACAAGATGCACACATCGATCGCTCGAAAAAAGGAGATGAAATGGCTGCAGGATATGGGAGTAAAAGGTATAAAAGTAGATTTCATGGGTGGGGACAAACAAACTACGATGCGTCTCTATGAGAATATCCTATCAGACGCTAATGATCATGGACTGCAGGTTATTTTCCACGGGACGACCCTTCCCCGCGGTTGGGAACGGATGTATCCTAATTTTGTAGGAAACGAGGCCGTTCTGGCATCAGAAATGCTTGTCTTTGTTGAGGACGTTCGCCAAAAAGAAGCGTTCTATGCATCATTACATCCATTTATAAGAAATTCAGTAGCAAGCATGGAGTTTGGCGGCGTTGTGCTGAACGACTATCTAAACAAAGGAAATGAGCAGGGCCAGAAACGGCAGACCACCGATGCGTTTCAATTGGCAACAGGTATTCTTTTTCAAAGCCCTGTACAGATGTTTGCACTGACGCCCAATAACCTGCATGATGTACCGGAGTTTGAATTGAATTTCATGCGCAATATACCAACGACATGGGATGAAACAATTTTTATTGATGGTTACCCGGGTAAGTTTACAGTGCTCGCCCGTCGCCATGGACAAAAATGGTACATAGCCGGTGTAAATGCTGAAAGATCCGCAAAAAGACTATCGCTTCAGTTACCTATGGTTGCGGGGCAAGAAGTGGCGATGTATAACGATGACAGTGATAAAGAGACATATATGGAACAGGTTGAAGTTCCTGAGGATGGAGAAATTTCAATTACAATTCAGCCCAATGGTGGCTTTGTGATAATTAATCGATGATATGGTAATAGTGTCTGATATAGGTGACAGTGTGGTGGGTATGGCGTACAGAGATTGCCGTCCTGGAAATTGTGCCAGAGGCCTCTCTTTTATGCACGTGATATTTCTCTGTTTTCTATTGACCGGTTGCTCATCACGAAAACAAGTGGAACTTCAATGGAATCAGGAAGATGGATATCGATGGGCAGAAATTGACACGGGCAGATCTGATGAACCCGGTTTTAATCGTGTGAATGCATCAGAAACGGGGATTAATTTTTCGAATCACATTTCTAAAGAAGATATTGCCAGGAACCATCACTACCTGAATGGTTCTGGAGTAGCTACGGCAGATGTGGACGGTGACGGACGTATGGATCTCTATTTGGCACAGCTGGATGGCCCCAACAGGCTCTACAAAAATCTTGGTGGCTTTTCCTTTAAGGAAATAACTGATTCAGCCGGGGTTGCCCATGAGGGATATTATTCCGCCGGCGTCGTATTTGCCGATGTCGACAATGATAGTGATCCTGATCTCCTGATATCGTCGTACCACAAAGGGATTAGCCTGTACCTTAATAACGGGCAGGGCCAATTTGAGATGAGTGCGCAAAACAGTTTCAACACCACACAAAAGAAAGGTAATACCACCCTTGCATTGGCGGATATTGACGGAGATGGTGATCTGGATCTCTATGTCACTAATTATCGTGAACGTTCTGTAGATGATGTGATGCAGCTTGATGAGCTTAAATGGGAGAACACCATAAATAAGGAAAGCTCACCGAGCGGGGATGAATACACGCTTATACCTCCTTTTGATGATTATTACACGCTGATTCCCCATGGAGAGGAGGGCAAACGTCCGGCACGACAAGAGATCGGTGAGAAAGACCAGTTGTTTATTAATGATGGATCTGGAGGATTTACGGAAGTAAACAATTTGGACAATCATTTTTTAGATAGCCAGGGAAACCCGGCCGGATTGAGACGTGATTGGGGCCTGGCGGCTAAATTTCAGGATCTAAATGACGACGGGCTGCCTGATCTGTTTGTAGCTAATGACTTTTGGACACGAGACCGGATCTGGATCAACCAGGGAGAGGGAGTATTCAAAGCAGCTGACCCTAATATGGTTAGCAATTTAAGCTTTTCGTCGATGGCCGTAGACTTTTCTGACATTAACCGGGATGGTGCGGTTGATTTTTTTGTGACGGAAATGCTCAGTAAGGTCCATGAAAGGCGCCTCCGCCAGCAGACTTCAGAGCCGTTTCCGGGTATCAGATTTGATGCGGACCGGGATCCGCAATACAATCGCAACTCAATGTACCTGAACCGCGGGGACAATACCTTTGCTGAGATTGCCTATTTCAGCGGTTTGGAAGCCAGTGAGTGGTCCTGGGCCACCCGGTTTTTGGATGTAGATTTAGATGGTTATGAAGATTTGCTGATCACTACCGGATTTGCGTATGATGTGCTGGACCTCGACACACAACAGGCGATGAACCGGAGATACAGCGAGACGGGCGAACAGTCAATGGGTCATATTATAAATTATCCATCTTTAGAATTGCCGAACCAGGCTTTCCGCAACAATGGCGACCTGACTTTTTCTGAAAAAAGCGGCGAATGGGGGTTTGGAGGCCTGGATATTTCTCACGGCATGGCTGTCGCAGATTTTGATCAGGATGGTGATCTGGATGTAGTTCTGAATCGATTAAACGATACAGCCACTGTCTTTGAAAATCGTTCTGATGCACCAAGAATCGCTATTCGCCTCGTGTCATCTCCCGAAAACAGATCGATTATTGGTTCTACACTCAAACTTACCGGTGGACCGGTAACACAGAAAAAGCAGATAACCGCCGGTGGTGATTACCTGTCAGGTTCGGAAGAGATGATCGCATTTGCCGCGGATCTTTTCAACCCCGATCATAAATTGATGATCAACTGGCCAAATGGAAAGCGCACCAGTATTGACAGCTTAAGGGCTAACCGCATTTATGAAATTCAGGATCCACAAACTGTGGAAACTGAGTATCCTTCTACATCACCTATGGAATCACTGTTTCAAGATATTTCTGCATCCATTGACCACACTCACCAAGAGTCATCTTTTGATGATTTTCAAATACAGCCATTGTTGCCCTATCATCTGAGTCGGCTGGGTCCGGGTTTATCGTGGATTGATTATGACCGCGATGGAGATGACGACCTCTTTATAGCAGCCGGTCGGGGCCAACCCATCGGTATTTATCAGAATGACGGCAGCGGAAATTTCGAGCCCGTTACACTTGGTAACATAAGCCGTCAGGCACCCGGCGACCAAACCATGGTGCTTGGATGGGAAGCTGCAGGGGGGACGCAATTGATGGTTGGCAGTGCTAACTACGAACAGGGTAGTGAGCAGGTACCATCAGCATATGGTTATACCATTGAGGGAGAACAAACACTTGCCGACGGTCTGGAAGGAGTCTATTCTACAACAGGCCCCATGGCCGCAGCCGATTATGACGCCGATGGTGACCTTGACCTTTTTGTCGGCGGCCGGTTTATTCCTGGCAGGTATCCTCAGAACGCCAACTCAAGGATGTTCACCAATAACGACGGGTCGTTTCAGCTCGACAAAGAAAATTCTAAAGTTTTAGAAGAGATTGGCCTTGTGACCAGTGCTGTTTTTTCTGATTACGATCTTGATGGAGATCCCGATCTGATCGTGGCTACAGAATGGGGATCTATCAAATTATTTCAAAACCAGCAGGGGAACTTCCGGGACGTAACGCAGTCCGCCGGTCTGGAGCAGTACAAAGGTTGGTGGAACGGGATTGCCACGGGCGACTTCAATAACGATGGGCTCCCCGATATTGTCGCTACGAATATTGGCAAAAATTCTCCCTATCAGCTCAATACCGGCCAACCACTCAAGATGTTTTATCAGGACTTCAACAATGATAGCCGGGTAGACATTATTGAAGCTTATCATCATCCGCAAAAAGATAGCTATGTTCCCCGTCGACGTCCGTTCGCTTTTGGGTCTATAGGCGAAACGATGCTGAAAAATGTGTATAGTTATCGCGATTTTGCTAACGCTACTCTTCAGGATCTTCTTTGGACTGATACTGAAAACATCCCATCTAAAGAGCTAAATAGAGTGGAGCAAATGGTATTTATGAATGAAGGGGGGACGTTTTCCGGGTACCCATTACCGGCAGAGGCACAGTTTTCAGCTGCATTTTCAGTAAATGTGGCCGATTATGATAATGATGGTAAAGAAGACCTGTTTCTGAGCCAAAATCTTTTTTCCGTTCGCCCCTTGTTGCCTCGATTTGACGCTGGTAGAGGCCTTTGGTTAAGAGGTGATGGAAATGGTGGTTTTACTGCTATCCCGGGTCATATAAGTGGCATTAACATATACGGTGAACAGCGCGGAGCAGCCTTAGCTGATATTGATATGGATGGCCGGGTTGATCTTGCGGTTGGTCAGAATGATGGGCCTACACGATTATTTGTTAACCGTACTGAATCACCCGGATTACGTGTACGGCTGATAGGCCCTCCGGAAAACAGAAATGCCTTTGGGTCCAGTCTCAGGCTGGTTTATGTAGATGGCCAAAAAGGTCCGCGTCGGGAAATCCAGGCAGGGTCCGGGTATTGGTCGCAAAACAGCGCTTCGCAGGTCATGGGACGTGCTCAAAATGTAGCAGCTATTGAAGTTTTCTGGTTTGATGGTACCAAGCAAAACATAGATGTAAAAGATGGTCAATTAAACTATGTGATTGGGCAATAGTCAAGTAAATTGTTGCCACCCTAAACGTTTAAGCTATACAAATAGATCTAAATCTAACATAATATGAAAATGAAGAATAAATCTTTTTTTGCACTCCTATTAACAATAGCCGCAGTTATTACTCTGCACGCTTGTGCCGGCATGGGCACTATGAGAGGGGATAATGTCAGAGTCTATAATGAAACCGTAGATAAAATGGTTGATATTACTGAGAGAGCCATCCGAAGTAATAGTTATAGTATTATTAGTATCGAACAGAGAAATCAGGCCAACCAAAGAACGATAATCAGGTTTGCCAAAAGATCAACTGCCGGTCAACAAATGGTAAGCTCAATGCAGGCATCTGTCTTTTTGGCGAAAGTAGACACTGCAAATGCTGTTGAAGTACAAGTGAATAACCCCAAATACAACTACGGAACCCCCACAGACCAACGGATAGACTATGCAGAAATGCTGTTCACGGAGATAGATAAGCTGCTTGAATAAATATTTTCCTTGGCTGAATGCTAATTTTTTTGAGAATATCCTGCTATGTGGGCTGATAACTGCTTTAATCTGTAATAGGGGGCTATTTCATAGAGAATTTTTGCATAGCCTTATCATATCTTATCCGCAAAAAAATAGTCCATCAGATTCTATGTACAGAATAATTTTCACCCACGAGTTCTGCAAAATTTCCTGACACGCTTTCTCATCTATCAAATTTTTATTTTTTGATAAACCTGATATGAATTTTGCCCATAACATAAAATTCACTTTGTGAGATATTCGGATCTATTATTGTGAAGAAAAGCTGGTTTACATACATCATCCGCTGTGCGGACGGTAGTTTGTATACCGGGAGTACCAATCACGTGATCCGGCGCTGGTATCAGCATCGGGAGGGTCGAGGTGCCAAATATCTGCGGTCTCATGAACCGCGGGAAGTTGTGTTTGTTGAGCAGCATCCCGATCGTTCAGCAGCTTGCAAGAGGGAGTATGAGATTAAGCAGTTTTCAAAACGCGAGAAGGAAGTGTTGATACGACAGGTGGAAGGTGATTCGGCTTGATGGTTTTCATCTTCTTGAAATCATCATGTCTTAGTGAACTCACTTTTTTTGCCACGAGGGCACAAGGACACATAGTGTCACTAAGGTTTTATGTTTTCATATCTTTCTGAACCTTGGCGGCCTTTTTTATTTCTCATTAGTAGTTTTGCAGAAAAAGTGTTTAATTCAAAAAAAGTTAAGTAACCAATCTGAAAATCTTATTTAAACTAAATTCAAAAGGCACTTAGTAGCATTCATTTTTATTTTTGACAAAGAGAGCGGGGCATTAGGGTATCAGGTGGCGAGTGAAATTAAATGGCAACATTTTTGGATTAGCTGGTCTTCTGTTAGTACTATTTTTTTGAAACCTCATCTATTTTCTTTCGTTTAATTCGTCGTTTTATCATTCATCACGATCTCAATCCAAAAACTAACGGGCCGGCTATGAAGCTTACACTTTCCAATATTTCGAAAACCTACAAGAATGGAGTGAAAGCTCTTGATGATGTCTCTATCGACATCGAATCGGGCATGTTCGGGCTTTTGGGTCCCAATGGGGCCGGTAAATCAACGCTGATGCGCACGATTGCTACACTGCAGGCGCCCGACTCAGGGACGGCTTATCTGGATGACATCAATATTCTGAACGATAAACAAAGCCTCCGGAAAGTGCTGGGATATTTGCCGCAGGAATTTGGAGTCTATCCAAAGATGTCGGCCGAAGATCTGCTGCATTATTTTGCCCGCCTTAAGGGGATCTCCGATAAGAGTGAACGAACAAATATGGTAAATACCGCCCTTGAAGTAACCAACTTGACCGAGGTGAAAAACAAAAGTGTTGCCGGCTACTCTGGAGGGATGAAACAGCGGTTTGGAATCGCTCAGCTACTGCTAAACGACCCGAAACTTATTATTGTGGATGAACCCACCGCCGGGCTTGATCCATCAGAACGGCATCGGTTTCTGAATGTGCTTCGCGAGATCGGAACCAATCACATCGTGATTTTCTCGACCCACATTGTAGATGACGTGAAGGAACTTTGTAATGATATGGCCATCATGAATGGTGGCCGGATATTGAGCCATCATACACCGGAAGAATCCGTAAAAGCTTTGAAAGGCCAAATCTGGACGAAAGTGATTGAGCGGGATGAGCTGGAAGACAATCAGGAAAAGTATAATATCATTTCATCCAACTTCAATCAGGACAATACCCTGAACGTACGGGTTTACGGAATGGAGCAGCCTGATGAAACCTTCCACGCGAAAGAGCCTGATCTGGCAGATGTATATTTCGTCACTTTGCAGGAAGAGAAAGAAGTTGTAGCCGCCTAATCAAAAAAATCATTCATCATGTTCTATTCAATATTCTCATTTGAGATCCGGTACTGGCTGCGTAAACCGTCGTTTTATGTGTATGCCGGGATAATGTTTGCCCTCTCTTATTTTGTGATGATCAGTGCGTCTGGAATTTTTGAGAGCCTGACCGTTAGTATGAATACCGCCACAATTGTGAACTCGCCAATAGCCATCAATGGTATCCTAAATGAGATGGCCATCATCCTTTATTTCTTTTTGCCGGCTCTCATTGGCGGAACCATATACCGGGATTACAAACACAATATGCATTCGGTTTTGTATTCCTATCCGTTCAAAAAATGGGAGTATCTGCTCGGTAAATTCATGGCAGGACTCACAGTTTCAACCCTGGTAATGCTTGCAGCTGCCCTTGGAATTATTCTTGGCACCCTTACGCCGGGAACGAACCCCGAACTGCTCGGCCCGTTCAACCTGATGAGCTATGTTCAGCCGTTTATTTATTATCTCATCCCAAACATGATCTTTTTCGGGGCGATGGTGTTTGCCGTGGTCGCTTTTACCCGGAATATCAATGTCGCCTTCATCATAATTTTGGGATTTTTTCTAATTCAGATTTTTGCTCAGAATCTTACCTCAGATTTGGATAATAAAATGTTGGCTGCTCTTTTAGATCCGTATGGTATGCAAGCCAACGCCTACTATGCGGAGTACTGGACGGTCTTTGAGCAGAATGAAAATCCTCTGCCGTGGGGTGATGTGATTCTGTACAACAGACTGATATGGGGCGGGCTTGGCATCCTCATATTTGGCCTTGTTTACAGCGCCTTTAGTTTTAGCCAGCAGGCGTTCAGTTTTAATCTCTTCCGAAAGAAAAAAGGCGAAGCGGTTACCAAGAAAAACTTCGGCAGTATTTTAACTGTGAATATGCCTAAAGTAACTCTGGATTTTTCTTTTATGAAAAATCTGAGCCTCTCTTGGGAGCTGGCCAAAGTTGATTTCCGATACGTTGTGGGAAGCTGGCCGTTTATTATTATCGGTCTGATTGGCTTGCTGATTTCGCTGAGCGTCATTCTATTAGGTGGTGAGATTTTTGGTACAAATACGCTTCCGGTCACGTGGCAGATGCTGCAGCTACCAGGCACCTTTTTCAGCCTCTTTATAAATATCCTGACCTTTTTGTACGCGGGAATGCTCATCCACCGTAGCCGGGGTGATAAGATGGATCAGCTGATTCATGTGACCGGGGCTCCAAACTGGGCGATCCTGTTTTCAAAATTCCTCGCGCTCGTGCTCATGCAGATGGTGCTGCTTTCCATCATCATGATTGCAGGACTAGGCGTACAGCTCTATAACGGCTACTACAATTTTGAAATTGGCCAATATCTATTTGATTTGTATGCCATATCACTTGTACATGTTGCGATTTGGGGACTGCTATCCATCTTCATTCACAGTCTGTTTAAGAATTACTACATCGGGTTTATCCTGCTGCTCATCATTTCTATTGGGATCAATTTTTTAGGACAGCTTGGCATCGAGCAAACCGTGTTAAAATTCAACCAGGCACCCGGTACGGCCTATTCTGATATGAATGGATATGGCAGGTCTCTCGCGCCATATTTTGTATATAAAGGCTACTGGTTGTTGCTTGGAATAGCTTTATATACGCTAGCTATTGTATTGTTCAGAAGAGGACTGCCCGGCGGATTCAAAGAGCGGATTCAAAATGCGAGTGAAGCTTTCACCCCAAATCTCAAGGTTGTTTTTACGCTTTCACTGATTGGATTTTTGGGGATGGGTTCGTGGATCTATTACGTCAATAACATCAAGCACGAGTATGTTTCATCCCAGGAGTGGGAGCAGCGGACAGCTCAATTTGAGAAGAATTATGGGAAATTTGAAAATGCCCCACAGCCTCGCATCGTTTCGAGCAGCATAGATCTGGATTTGTATCCTGAAACCAGGGACCTTGAAGTCAGAGGGAACTACATTCTTGTAAATCAGACAGATGTAGCTATCGATTCCATTCATATAGATCACAACTACCTTCTCAGCACATTTAGTTTTGATCGTGACTTTGAGTTGGTGCTGGAAGATGACACGATGAATTACGACATCTATCTTCTTATGGAACCACTGATGCCCGGCGATTCGGTCGTTTTCGATTTCACTCTTGCCAATGAGCCAAATGAAATCCTGGAAAATCAGTCCCCGGTCCGATTCAATGGGACATTCATCAACAACTCCACTTTCCCGAGAATCGGTTACCAGGAATCCGGTGAGCTGAAAAGCAAAGAGGCTCGTGAACGTTACGGACTACCGCCCAAACCTCGAATGGCTCCACTGACAGACAGCACTGCACGGATGAACAACTATATTTCCAGCGATGCAGACTGGATCGATTTTGAAACGACGATTTCAACATCCCCGGAACAGATTGCCATCGCGCCCGGGTATTTGCAGCGGGAGTGGGAGGAGAACGGCCGGCGCTATTTCAATTACGAAATGGACAGCACCATGGTGAATTTCTACTCCTTTATCTCTGCTGAATTTGAGGTCGCCAGGGATAGCTGGAACGACGTAAGTATCGAAGTTTATCATCATCCGGATCACACCTATAACCTGGATTATATGATTGATGGGGTTAAAAAATCATTGGATTATTACACGGAGAATTTTAGTCCTTACCAGTTCCGTCAGCTTCGTATCATTGAGTTTCCCCGAACCGGTGGCAGCTTTGCACAGTCGTTTGCAAATACGGTTCCCTATTCTGAGGGTGTCGGTTTCATCGCTGATGTAGATACCACGGATGAGGAAGCCGTAAATTATCCCTTTAGCATTACCGCGCATGAGGTTGCTCATCAGTGGTGGGCACACCAGGTAATCGGGGCCAATGTGCAGGGTGCAACCATGCTCTCTGAAAGTCTCTCGGAATACAGCGCCCTGAAAGTGCTGGAAAGGGAGTATGGTGTTGATCAAATGCGTCGGTTCCTAAAGGATGCGCTGGATAGCTATCTGACCGGCCGGACGTTTGAATCTCAGAGGGAGTTGCCGCTGGTTTACAACGAGAATCAGCAGTACATTCACTACAATAAAGGCTCGCTGGTGTTTTATGCAATGAGTGATTACATCGGTGAGAACAGATTAAATGCCGCACTGAGTGATTATATTGATGATGTAGCTTTCCAGGAGCCGCCGTATACTATTTCCCTGGAGCTGGTTGATAAGCTTAAAGAGGCAACACCCGATTCAATGCAATATCTCATTGAAGATATGTTTGAAACGATTACGCTGTACGACAACCGGGTGGAAGAGGCAACTTATACCGAAGTTGACAGCAGCACATATGACGTAAATCTAACGCTGCAATCTGCCAAATACCGGGCTGATGAAACGGGGGAACGCATCTATAAAAATGCTGCCGGTGACAGTCTTGCGATAGAGGTGGAGGGACGCCGCCGGCCGGTAGAATCACTCCCACTCAAAGATTGGATTGACGTGGGGGTGTTTGGTGTGGATGAGGAAGGAAATGAAACCGTGCTCTATCTCGAAAAACGAAAATTCACTGACATCATAAATGAGTTCACTATTACGGTAGATGAAGAGCCTGTGTCAGTTGGAATCGATCCATACAACAAACTAATCGATACTATCTCGGGAGACAACCGAAGGCCCCCATCGAAAGAAGAATAGAGGCCTTAATGTTTAAGCCACGAAGACACGGGGACACGAAGGAACACAAAGGGTTTTATAATTTTAACTTTGTGAGTCTTGGTGCCTTTCTGCCTTAGTGGCACTACTGATTTTGGCACGAAGCGACTAACTTTCTTGACTTATTCATATTTATCAATACATTGAGTGATAATAAATCAAAAGAGAATCATGGGACGATCAACTCGCAAAAACTTTGCCCCGTTGAGCATAAAAGAAGAGAAAATTGGCAAAGCCCTTGTCAATGCAGCGTATCAAGTACACAAATCCTTAGGCCCCGGATTACTTGAAAAAGTGTATGAAGTTTGTTTTTGTCATATCCTTGCTGAAAAGGATTTTAATGTACATCGACAAATTGATATTCCAATTACGTTTAAAGGTATGACATTTGAAGAGGGACTAAGGTTAGATGCATTGGTCAACGATTTAGTTATTTGTGAGTTAAAAGCTGTTGAGACCGTTAATCCTGTTTGGGAAGCTCAGTTACTCAGTCACCTGAAACTGACTAATAAACGCCTGGGTTACTTAATCAATTTCAATGTGCCTCTCATTAAAAAAGGAATCAAAAGAATGATTCTTTAAATATAGCTGGCCTTACTGATTTTTTACCACGAAGCCACGTTGACACAAAGATTTTTGGTTTTTTCTTTGTGAATCTTGGTGCCTTTCTGCCTTAGTGGCCCACTTTATTAGCTACGAAGACTCAAGGACACGAAGGGACACTAATGTTTTTTGTTATTTTCACTTTGTGAGCCTTGGTGCCTTCGAGCCTTAGTGGACTATTGTTTATGCCCAAGAATTCCCATTAGCTGTTTTGCTGAAAATATGTTTAATTCAAAACAGTCCCTTAAAGAATAAAGAGATAGACCGGGGCTGATCAACAATTAAATAGGGGAGCACCATCATGCATATTTTGTTTTTGATTCACGGAATGGGTCAACAGCCGGACAACTGGGCCGTGCCGGTAACTGAGCACCTGACAGCCAAAGCCAAACAGTATCAATATTTTCAGGACACCAATATTCAGAATGAGGTGACCTTTGAGCCGATTCGCTACGACAACGTATTTGATGATCTGCTGGATCGATGGAAGGGTAATTTTTCAGGTATCATGACGTCCGAGGCGGCCGCTGCCATCCCAAAAGGTAAACTTATTGATCTGATGGAATCAATGACTGATGATGAACGCCAGTTCTTTTGGAGTCATGTAGCCGATGTGCTTATCTATCAGTTTTTTCCCTTGTACCGCGACAGAGTCCGCATTGAAGTGATTCGGAACATCGCTCAAAAAGTAGCCGGCTACAGAAATCAATTTGGGAGCAATACACGCTTTTCGTTCCTGGCCCATAGCCTGGGTACAGCCGTAATTCACGATTCTCTTCACCTGATGGGCGATACACAGTGGGACGATAGCATTGCGAATGTGATGGGACCACCGCATACCCGATTTCAATCGCTGTTTATGCTTGCCAATACCAGCCGAATTCTTCAGTCAGACATCAAAGTGACGGACTCCATCGTTTGTCCCGTTGGTGGTCGGGGTGATCAAACACAGGAGTATCTCGAACAATATTATAATGTGTTTCACAAATATGATCCTGTTACTCTGCTCTGGAAGTTTAGTGGTGAATCATGGGGCGCGAACTTTAGCCAGGTAAATCTGAGTCACTTTCGTGATGTTTATATTCATGACTTTACGCATTACCTGGACCATCCGGCTGTACATGTTCCTCTATTGAGAATCTTGTGCGGATTCCGGTCGGTGTCGCCTGCAGAGCAGACCCACGCTATTGAGACGTATAAAGATATTGATCGCGATCAGGTGGTTCGGGAAGCTCAAAATAGAATTGAGGCTGCAAAATCTGATCTTGATGAGGACTCAACACTGATGGATCTTATCAGGATTTGGGTAAAGCTGAAAGATATGGTCGGCGGGGACTTCAATATCTCTGTTTAAGTTGATGCGCTCTAGCTGACCAGAAAAGTTTCAAGAGCTGTCGGTAAAAAATAATCTGTGGTACTAACTAAAATAAAGAGGATTACTATGGACATGAAATTAAGAATGGGAAAGAGAGCAGTGAGCAGGATTGTGATGACGGGCATTTTGCTCGTTGGCGCAATAACGGCCGGTCAGGCACAGGATGTCTTTGCTCCGTCTGATGCCTGGGCGGACGAGAATGATCCCCGTTACTATGAAAATGTAATTGACAGAAACTGGCAGTTGATTCAGCAGGAGCAGTGGGCAGATATTTTTTCGAATCTTGCCGAAGACGCTGCATTATCAGAAGTTGACTGGAGTGGTGCACAGCAGGTTCACGAACGATTCTTAGATGCATTGGACGCTTCCATTGATGAACTGAAAGAGATCGATGCTCTGTATAATGGGGTGTATTTGGAGCATCTTGATCAGCTACATACAGGCCGCTTCGCAGAAGGAATCGCCGGAGATGGATTTGTAGCGTTTATGGGGATGAACCCTGCTATTGTGCTCTGTATGGAAGGAGCTGAACAAGCAAATCCATGCAATCAGCCCCAACACCCCATTCTTACTGTAGCCCAGGCCAGGGATGTCCGTTACCGGGCAAATGCCGCAAATGAGCTTCTTCTAATTCTTCGCCGGGAAGCAGATGAGGTGATATTAGATGCCATCGAAACATCGTACAAACGGTGGAATAATTTCCTTGACAATGGATTTGTAATGTACCCTTGGGAAATTACACTGAACTCAGCGCTATTGGAGTGGGATATCCGCACACCGCCATCAACGCAGTTTATATTTCTTCATCCCTCACTGGGAATACAGATACCGCTGGATGGATTTAGTGATCCTGTAAAATTCAGGGCAAAAGAATCTTTAGTGATTGAAGTGGCCGGGCACCTTTGGTACCGGGGTGAATTCCTGGATAATTACGGAGGCATATCAGGAACGGTTGTGCTTCGCGAAGACCTTCCGCCGGGCTTTGGGTTTTTGTTACGCCCCGGAAGAGGGCTGTCGGCCGGGCTAAACTGGCACTTATCTGCAGATGAACAAAAACAGTTTATGAAAACACCGTTTGTAACGGTGAGCGTAAATGTTCTGAATTTTATTAAATCAAACAGAGGCCGGTTTGAATTATAGGGTAAGGCACTCTACTTAATTTTGAAATTAATCGCTTAATTACGATTATAAGAAATCAATTTTCGGTAAGTATTTGTGAAAATCCCCTGAAACAGAAATCAATTAATAAAAACACATATTTGATATGGCTGAATTTGCCGATTTATGGTGGTTAGGAATGTTGTTGGCAGCTTTTGCCGGTGGTGCATTTGGAGCTGCAATCGGTGCTTTACCGGCGTTTATTTTTACAGGGTTTCTTGTAATGCTGGGGGAGGGCGCCAAAATTCTCATTGGGGATCTGTCGGGTATTGCCGGGTTTGATCCTGCGTTATTTGAGCAGTCGTCAGCCATCACCGGACAGCTTGGATTTGGCCCGGTATTTGGCCCGCATATCAGTTTTGCAGGCGGGGCAGCTGCCTCAGCATATGCAGCAAAAAAGGGTTATATGAATACCGGGTTTCCGTACCACGAGGCAAAAAATATCGCCTTTGCACAGGGTCCGAAACCGGATGTGCTAGTAGCCGGCGGCCTGTTTGGGATATTGGGATACTGGATCACTAGCATATCTGTGACGCTTGGCTTGCCATGGGACCCCATCGCTATAGCAGTGGTTTTATCGGCCCTTGCCCACCGTCTTTTTCTCGGTTATCCGCTAATCGGTAAGACAGATAAAGGGATTTTAAATATGGATCCATTTGTCAAGGAAGAGGAGAGAATTGCTAAAGCTGAGAAAGACACAAAAATTCGGCTGCTGGTTGAGCCCTGGCTCGGTCATCAGTACAAATGGGCGGATATCTCCATTTTAGGTGTTGTTGTTGGAATATTAGCTGCCTTTACCACGTACGAGACAGGCAGCGTATTTCTTCCATTTGGGATCAGCGCTGCTACACTTCTATTTCTGAATCTCGGTGTAGAAAGAATTCCTGTAACACACCATATGTCTCTAATTGGAAGTACATCCATTGTTGCGGCAACCGGGGGAGCCTACATGGGATATTCCCTTGGACTCATGCTGCTGACAGGGGCACTCTTTGGCTTTATAGCAGCCCTGTTTGGCGAACTGTTTCAGCGGGTGTTTTATGCCCATGGCGATACGCACGTGGATCCACCGGCCGGGGCTATTGTTATGGGAACCCTGCTAATTGCAGCCCTTGCCATGTTTGGGATTTTTCCAGATGCAGCCTGGATACCGTTACCATTTTAAGGCTCCATTAAACAGTTAAACCCGATGTTTTTTCTGTTTTCAGCAGTTCCTGTAACACCGGGTCTTCCGAAATCCATGGGATTGTATAGAGCTTTTTAGAATGCTTCGTCTCAATCTCGTTCAGCAGCGGAATCTCTTCAATTGCCCGCTGTTTAAGGAGAGGATCTGAGATTTCAGTGGCTGACATACTCTGGTTCGTTATCCAGGCGTAAGGTTCAATGTTGGATCGCCGCAAATCATCCTGCAACTTAGCCGCCTCGGTTATTGGGGTGGTTTCAGGCAGGGCTACAATAAGCAGTTTGGAATAGTCTGGATCCTGCAGATACATATATGGCGTTTTTAGTTTATCAGTATCTATTTTCGTATTACGCAGAATCTCTTTGTGATAGCTACCTGTTGTATCAAGCAGGAGCAATGTGTGGCCGGTTGGTGCTGTATCCATCACCACAAATTTGCGTTTTGCTTCATGAATAGCCTTCGAA
This sequence comes from Rhodohalobacter sp. 8-1, assembly GCF_038150125.1. Classification (NCBI taxonomy): domain Bacteria; kingdom Pseudomonadati; phylum Balneolota; class Balneolia; order Balneolales; family Balneolaceae; genus Rhodohalobacter; species Rhodohalobacter sp. 8-1. The sequence continues at coordinate 126,094 of NZ_JBBVMF010000016.1, forward strand.
AATGCCTGGAACACCGCCACCTCTTCTGTGCACGGAGATTCCAGGTCTTCGCGGAGTAGTTTTAGCTCGTCATCCGTTTTACCTTTGCCACGCTGGCGAAGCACTTTTTCAATATAATTCTGCTTCTCCTCTTCCGGATCAATTCGATCTACCGTCATATTTTCCGGTATGCCCAGGTCGCCAATATGATCTGTAAGGTGAGCGGCGGGATCGGTGGTGGTCAGGTGAACGGGATAGCCGCGCTGTGCAAGTTTAAAAGCCACGGCCGCTGCAACCGTGGTTTTACCCACGCCGCCTTTTCCCATTGTCATGATCAGGCCATGATCTTTTTCCGAGGAGAGGTCATCAACTAAAGCGTCAAGGTCAGGACGGTTGCTTTCATGAAGCTCCGATAGAAAAGAACTGCTGTTTTGTTTGATCTGCTCTTTATCAAGCGGTTCAAATACGGTTCGCAACCGATCGATGCCCAGGAGATTGTAAGGCCTCAGCGGAAACACTATTCTGTCCATTTTGCTGAGCCGCTCCGGCATCTGTTCTATCGTCCTGTCAGCGTTCTGTTTCATTCGTTTTGCAAACGGATCGGATTCGTCAATGGGCTCAAAATAACCGTTGATGAGCAATACCTGGTTTGAGAGACCCATTTCCCGGAGCTCCTTACCGGACCTGTCCGCCTCACGCAAGGCAGAACCGTCCGGGCGGCTCACCAGGTAAATAGTCGTGGAATCTTCATCCTGCAGGCGTTCCACCACTTTCTGATAGCGCTCCTGGCTGGTTTTAAGGGCAGATGACGGGCCAATACAGGAGGCACCATCGGGGTTTGATTCAATATAGTTACTCCAGGCGGCCGGCAGCTCCAGCAGCCGAAGTGTGTGTCCGGTTGGGGCCGTATCAAAAATAATCACGTCATAGGGCTGGTCATCATCATCACCGGCTACATACCGTGCAAATTCGTCAAACGCTGCTATTTCGGTCGTGCAGGCTCCGGAGAGCTCCTCCCGTATTTTTTCGATTTCATGGTCCGGAAGAATATCCTCCATAGGGGATACCACACGGTTTCGATACTCTTCAGCCGACAATTCCGGATCAATATTAACGGCATGCAAGTTTTGGATCCCCTTAATGGGAGTGATTTTCTCAGTGACCTCTGTTTCCAGTACTTCTTTCAGGTTTGATGCCGGATCTGTACAAATCAGAAGCACACTTTTACCTTCATCAGCAAGTTTAACTGCTGTTGCACTGGCAAGCGAGGTTTTCCCTACGCCGCCTTTACCTGTAAAAAAGATGTAAGGTGTGATTTGTGGAAGAGTTTTCATGGTGATGTGATTAAAATGCCTGAGATGGTGAATTGCTTGCGCAAATTTTTTCTGTGATGGTTGTCGATATGTTCTCAGCAGCATCCACTTCCGGGAGCACAGCCGCCGGTTTGAATCCCGAGAAGTTCATTGGCGGTTTGGAGTGCAGAACGGGTCAGGCTCTGGCGGTTGTTGATCCCTCTTTGCATGGCGTCCGCCAGCTGCTGTACTGACAAACCTTTCTCCATCGCTTGTTGAAACACCGTTCTCATACTACCATTATCTCCCTCGATAACAGCTGATTCCAATGCATTTAGCAAGTCCGGGGTTGCTGGATCATTTCTATTTTGAGGATCGATTGTCAGCCAGTTGGTGAGCTGCCGGCGGGCAGGGTAGCCGCCTTCTGATACAATTTCTCCGTTGATCAGCAAAAGAGGCAGGCATTCGGTTCCTTTTTTTTGCAAGCGCGAAATTACTTCCGGGTTCATTTTAAATGCTTCCGGTTCTTGTCCGAGGTTATACCTGCGTACATCAATCCCCTGTGATTTCAGCCATTTTACATCGCCGGCAAAATCGGCCACTGCATCATCAACATCAGGGCCGCAAACGCCCGTGCTGCAGCACATGGCGGGGTCATAAACTTCAATGAGGGTCTTGGTGTCTGTCTTTCTTTTTGTATCCATTTAATTGGGTGTGAATAAGTAAAAATATAATTATCGTAAAATTACGATTAATTGATCTGGTAACCAACCTCGATGCTAAAGTATTAAAGAAACTTTGTGCAGGAGGCTACAGAGAGAAGATGCGGAAATCACACACCCGGTATTAAAGAAACGGTATCGCCTACCTGAATATTCCCGCCCTCAAGCAGAAGCATATTTTGACCAAAATAGACATCACCCTCTACTTTTCTGTAGGATGCGAGCGTCTTCAAAGGTTCTTTTGCTTTATGCCCCGACTGCTGATCGATGGTGGTTACCACACACCGCGCACACGATTTTGTGATTTTGAACCGGGCTGAGCCGATAGAGATTTCATTCCAGTTATCTTCCTGGAACGGCGCGCCACCTGCAACTACAATATTTGGCCTGAATCGCTCCATTGGTATAGGTTTGTTTAGTCGGCTGTTGAGATCATCCAGCGATTTCTGGCTGATGAGAAGGTAGGGCATGGCATCTGCAAAACTGACCGACTCCTCGTTAACCTGGTATTTCGGTTTGAGCAGACGCCGGGTTGAGTGTGGCATGAAAACCAGGTCGCAAGTCACATCAAGCTGCTCCGAAAACCACTGACTCAGCTTTTGACTTACACGTTGTGCATCAACCCGGTCGTCCCAGATCACTACTTCCCGGGTGTTTTTTGAAGACGGTTCAAGCGGTATGGTTACTCTGTTTGATGGATCTGTCTTAGAGTAGACATCGATTCCATTGTCGGTAATCTCCGTTTGAAGCAGTGCCATTCGGGAATGTTTTCGCTGAGACATAAACCGGCCCCGATCATCAACAAGCATCCACCTGCGATCGAATTCCAGCCCTTTTTTAAGAACTCTCCCTTCCTGAAGTCGTACTCCGCCGAGTGATTTTACCGGGTAAGTGTAGATGTCTTTGAGTCTAAGATCGTTCATTTCAATGGTGCATTACATTACCCGGGTTATTCACGAAGATAAGTGTAATCCAATGTAATGCACTAAAAATATCACACAAATATAAAATGGATAGTAGTCCACTTTGGGCTATATGTATTGCGGCGAAATTTTATCGAAAGCTTCGTTGTATGGAAATAAAGCGTACTCAGAGTACGTCAAGTACTCTTCCGCCGCTTTTTTCCCTACGCCTTGCTACCGACATAATTTCTTGGTGAATAATCCGGGATTAAAGACTGCGCATGCATGGTCGATTTACTCAGATGTTTGCCCGGCTCATCATGTAAAACATTTCTGTTCCAATTTGGCGGCAGCGTTCGTCATAGGTCTCTTTTTCCCTGTCTGTTCCGTCAGCCTCTTTTGGATCGCGATAGGTAATCGATTTACGATATGTGGCGCCCGGAACAAATGGACAGTTTTCATCTGCATCAGAACAGGTCATGATAGCGGCAAAATCTTTATCCGGGTTTACCGGATCATCGAATGTTTTGGAGAAGCAGATCATCGGTTCGGCATTATCAGAAAAACGAACGCTGTATTTCGGGTTGTCACCCCCCGAATTTTCAACGTCGAAGCCGGCGCGTTCTACGGCTGCTACAGCTCGCGGATTAAAAGCTGTGGCTTCTGTTCCGCCGGAATATGTTTCCACGTTTTCAATATCGTAATGTTCAGCTGCGGTTTGAGCCCAGATCTGTGCGAGATGGCTTCGCCGACTGTTATGAGTACAGATAAAATTCAGCTTTACGGTTTCGCTCTCCTTCAACTCCTGTTTAATAAAATCTGCTACGTCACTCAGTAGTTTTTTTCGGTCTGATGGCATCTCATCGAATCTCTTTTTCAATTCTTCAATTGTGGTTTTCAGTTTCTTATACATCGTTTATGTTCAGATTAAAGATGAAATAATTATCAGTAGTGAAAATGTTGAGTTTTTAGTGTTCAGTGATAAATTTCAAACACAATCTTCCAGAGTGCGAACGCAGAGAGCTCCTGGAAGAGTTGCTGTAATGGTGATTGAACTCAACACTAAAACCTCATCACTAAAAATCAGCAGCAGGTTTTGATGAGCTCGCTCGATAGCTCTGAAAGAGTAGATTCAAGCTCTTTCACACCATCAGGGTTAAGGCAGTAGCAGGTGCGAACGCCTTCCACGTCCCCGGTAATTAGTCCGGCCGATTTGAGCGCCTTCAGATGTTGGGAAACGGTAGATTGAGCCAGTGGAAGAACCTCAGTAATATCTCCACAAAAGCAGGTGGTTCGCTGAGCCAGGAGTTTTAGAATAGCGATTCTGGCGGGATGCCCGAGGGCTTTTGCGATTTGAGCTGAGCGCTTTACCGCCGGATCGTCAAGTTTTACTGTGATTGTTTCTGTCATATGTCACGATTGGGTTTCGATCAATCGTGAATATACGATTAAAAATGGACAGAATCTTATTGGCATCTCATCCCGTGGCAATCCTCTCATCTGCTGACTTCCCGTCATCGGATGGATTGAGTAAGGACCGAATCACTGCGGTACGCCTTCCTTATGGCTGGTGTTCTTACCCGAATGAAGGAAATTCATCCGGTGACAATCCTCAACTAAGATACCTGTCACTACATCATTGGAAAAACAATTGATTATTCAGTAAATGACAGAGAAACGGGCTCGCTCATTTCGCTTTGATTTCCATCTTTTCGGAACACACGGACCTGGTATTCATAGCGGCCGGGACGAACCCTTCGGTCTGTAAAAAAGGTCTCTTCACTTCGGCCAACCTGTTGGAATCCTCTGTCACTGCTGCGGCGATAAACCACAAAGAAAACCTCATCAAGAACATCACCCGGGTAAGCCCATCGGATTACAGCCCCGCGATCGCCATACTGAGCGGAGAGATTTTCAGCAACGCTGACCGACCGTCTGTTCACAGTTTTAACCTGAACAGGATTTGAAAAGTCCGACAGTAACCCGCTTTGATCTTCTGCCTGTAATCGGTAGAAATAGGTTTCACCTGGTACCAGCCGCTTGTCGGTGTAGCGGGCAATTTCTGTTTTTTCCCTGAAAGTTTGAACCGGCTGCCAGTCACTCTCCGGACCGGATCTGCGGTACAAGGTTGCAGTTTGAAAATCAACTACTGATGGCAGCGCAATTTCAAAGTTCACTTCCGTAGTACCGGTCTCTACATTTTTGAAAACCGGGCGAGGCGGGGGCACGATGTCAGGCCGCTCAAGGGCAATGACATCACTCTCCTCCGATTCATTAAAATGCACGTCGTAAGCCCGGATTTTGTAATAGACATTCCGGGTGAGTGTATTTAGCATCACCGTATCGCGGACAACAGTTCTGTTTCCGGGAGTGATCAAGGAATCACCAAACACCTCTTTCACAACTGAAAATTCATGTTCCGGATCGTTTGCCATAAAAATCTTATAGCCATCCACGGCATACTCAGGATCCGGGCTGATAATGATCTCCACCGACCCGTCATCTCCAATTGTTGCTTGTCCAATTTCGGGTTTCACAGGAGGGTTAAAACGAATGTACGAAACCGGTAGCACAGCAGAATTACTCACATTACCGGCTGTATCCACTGCCTGAACGGCATAATAGGTATCCAGATCGCGGTTAAAATCGAGGTCGATCCACTCCCTGAGACTGGGATCAGTCAGATCGGGATGAAGACGTACAAATTCTTCACTGGTTCCATCACCCCGTAGTACTGCAAAACCGGCGAGGTCATTGTCCACAGCACCAGGCATCTCCCAGGTAACACGAACTGTATCTTCACTTACATGTTTTGGCTGAAGAAGCAGAGGTTCGCGTGGTGGTGTAAGATCACGTGGCGTACCGGATGCTTCTCCAAAGAGGACGCGCTCGCCAAATGCATTTTGGCCGTAAAACCGGTAGTGATAGGTTCGGTAGTTGTTTAACTTTTTATCAGAATATGTTCCCCGCTGCGGCCCATCATATTGTTTGCCTCTCAGGTTCAGCTCAATAACCTCATTCAGCGGTTCAAAAGGTCCGTTTGCACTGAAAGATCGCTGTACGTATAGCCCCACTGAATTCTCAGGCTGCTCCCAGATAAACGACAGTTCGCTATCTCCTTCGTTTACAAGTATAGGAATCTCGTAATCCACAGTTTGTTCAGATGCCGTAATTTCTGTGATCACGGACGTTACATTCATTCCGCCGGGGTTCGCCAGTCTCGCACGGTACTCGTAGGTCTGAGCCGCCATCACGTTGGCGTCGGTTGCAGAAAGCCCCAGTACGCGGGCCGCAAGAGAATCCTCAAACGAACTCAGCATAAACGTCATCGTACGGAAGTCTTCGGCACTTTTCCGGTTTACGAGATCTTCAATACGATTTTGGAAATCGATTTCACCGGGCAGATGATCTGTGTCTGAATCCCTTAGTTCGGTTACCACCCGCAGGCGGTCGGCACGATTTCCCTCGCCGACTGTGGTTTGAATAAGCTGTTCGGTTTGAGCCTCATCGAGCGGCTGCACGGTTTGAACGGTTTGAAAAGATCCGGTACCGGCTATGCGGCGTTCTACGATAAAACCCGATTCCGTGCCTTTGCGCATCACCTCATTATTATCTGAGAACCATCGCATTTCGATGCCGTTTCCATCCACATAGCGCGCAAAAAGATTTATTTCGGCCTGACTTGCCTGTTGAGCGTTAACATCATTCAGCCAGATTACTCCGGCGAAGATAACTATGAGTACTGATATTTTTTGATAATCCATAAAAATTCGTTTCATGATAATCGCTCTGATTTAATAGGTTGATAAACCCGGGCCGGCAGGTTGCAGGGGTCCCGGATCACCGGTATAGAAATTTTTGACTTCGGTTTGTACAATAGGTGTTCCGCTGTTATCTGTAGCCGTCACCCAGTTGCTGTTAACAAGCTCCATGAGCACAGCCTCTACCGTAAATTTATACCAGGTGTCCGCGTCCAGATCGTTGACTGGTGGTGGTGACTCCGGCGGAAGATTTCCATAATTGGGTGGATTGTTACTTGAACCCGGACCGCCAACTAATTGCGCCGGTGCCTGTTGATAGGATGGTATAGTTCCACCACCACCCATAGGATTTGGATTCCACGTTTGAGCCATTTGTTGCTGCGCGGGTGGATTATTACCACCATTCTGCGCACCTCCCATACCCGGTGCTAAACCAACAGGAGCTGCCATGATGGGACCGGCTATAACATACTGATACTCACCAAGATTATTTATGGAACTATGAAGAGATTCAGCTTGATAGTTTCCACTGTTATCACTCTTCTCAAGTGTTACCGATTTCTCCAGTTTAAACGTTCTCATTTCGATCGTACCGTTGGACTGAGTTTCAGGTACACTGAACTGTTCATCCGGAACGAGTCCATATTTTACACTAAGCGGTGATTCCAAGGGGAAATTGTAATAGGACTGCGGCACAACATAATTTACCAATGCGCCATCAAAATCGGCAGCGGCATCGCCTGGAGTTACATATACGTTTGGCTGAACCGGACCTCCCGAACAGTTGGTTCCATATTGGAACTGCTGATGAAAACTGACATCAAAAATATTCAGCACTGTTGCGCTTCCCGTTACCGCCCCTGAAGCATACACCGGTTTCGGGAATTTACCGGTGATGTATCCGCCCGCTTTTAGCGTCGCAAGATTGTGGAATTTATCAACCTCTTCGTTATTTCGGTGATATCCCTGAGCCCATGCACTTACTGCTGCATAAAATCCAAATCCGCCACCGGCCCGCCAGCCGTTGATTCCCCATTCATTATAACCACTGCAGCTTGCATACTCGAGGAATGAGAGGTGAAGCTCAGCCCCGGCGGCCGCTTCATAGCCTATTGACCAATCACGCCATACACCTGAATAAACCTGCTTGCTTCCCGAAGCCTCAAATTCAAATCCGAGTCCCATGGCAAAACCGGCACCCAGCTCAGCCATGTTGTTGTCGACCTGACCCTGCATGTGAGCGTCGTTCGGACTGTACCCAAAATGCTGTGCATAATTGCTGGCAAATCGGTTCGTGAAGCCATTTGGGTTCGGAATTGAATTCCCCAGCATCAGGTACTCATAAAGATGCACGCCAAGCACCTCAACGTCATTGGTATTTGTTGGAACTCCGGCTTTAAAACTCCACTCGTTTGCCATTCCATCTATGTTGAATGTAAGATTAAACGGCTCGTTTGGAATGGTTTTTACCGGATCTGTATTGATATTCGCGTTTGCCGCAAGTGTAAAATTCTTGGTTGGAAACACATACTCCACCAATACGTTTCCAAACACTTTGCCTTTTCCATTGCGGCGGTCTTGAATGGAAGCGCCGGTTCCAAAATCACCATTAAACCCAACGTAGGTCATACCCCCGCCGTTAGTGCTAAATTCACCCATCAGCGTTACATCGGCGTTAAAACCCTGTTCTTCAGGTGTGGTGGCAATAGTAGCTCCGGCGTTAAAGCCAAACATGTTGTTGAGCGGGGTGAAGCTCCGTTCACCGGTGGGGCTTACAGCTACTTCCATATTGTTATAAGCTCCGCCACCAAACCCGCGAAATGCCACTCCGGTCAGGAATGGAACACCGGGATCGGGAAAGTCGGCCTGAACATCCACCTGCCAGTAGCGATAGAGCTGACCGCCATTCTGGTACGAAGTGTTCCCAAACTGTGCATCTGCCTCAATGTTGAGACCTGCCCCTGTAAATTCTGCCTGAACACTACCGCCAACACGTTTACCGTAAATGGGATCGTCATTATCAAAATAGAGGAGTCCGTTGATATTTACCGCATTCAGGTTGGCGTTGACAACTACTTCATCAACGGTGAGCCCGTCATACTGTGGAGCAAATTTCTTGAAGTTGGCTGAATCGTCATCAATAACAAATCCAACACCCATGGTGGTCTGACCACCAAGATTCTGGCTCAGATTAAAAACTGTGGTAAAGCCTATTTTTCCTTTCAGAAGCTCTCCCGGTCCCGGATTCAACGGTATATATTGAATATTCTGAAATGACACCGGAAAGTTGTGCATAAATTTCTGAGGACTGGCTAGGCTCCACGATCCCATCGCGAAATTTAGTCCGGAATTACTCTGGTAATCAAAACCAAGTCCCGCAAATTCTAGACCCATGTTTATGTTTGTAATCGGGTCCAGATCTACATTCCCCCAATTTATATCACCGTTCAGGGCCATATCAAACGACTTCTCCCCGTTTCCTACAGATGCCGTGATCACTGATGACGGCTCTAGCGTGAGAATCCCTTTTAGCATATTCGAATAAATAGGTCCTGACGGATCTACGGTTAGCTCAAATGTGCTGCCATTCGGGGTGCTAAAACCGGTCACGAATAGCCCGGTGTAATTCAGCGGGCTTTGCAGTGAATCCGGATGCGTTGCCGGTATAGCCAGCTGACCTGTAATGTACGCTTCGGTAAACGTATTGGTCTCTATTTTGACATTTACGGTATCCACGCTGGCATTCAGATCAGCAACACTTGCGTTGGGGTATTGATACACATTGTTGGCAAATGCCGTGAGGGTTGCTCCCTGGTGATCAATAATCATATCCTGCACGCCAACTTCGGGAGGTCCTCCGGCATTCGTTTCTATTGATTCAGGCAGACCAATCGTAAAATTCTTGGCGTAAAATCCGCGCCAGAGTACTGTGGTATCCTGTCCCGCATAGTTTTCCGGAAACTCAATTCCGATCGGGTTCAGATCATGTGACATATCGTAGTTAAGAGAATTGGCCTCAATCGTCATTCCCGCCCCGTTTACAAATTCCGCCTTTTCAAGATCGCCGCTCAAAATATGGTTATTCCAGTAATAACCGGTTCCGCTCAGTGTTGCTTTCACTTTATCAGTGCCGTTGTCGGGAACGGGCAGCAGCCAGTCGCGAGTGAATTCACTCTCTATCTCAATGCCAAATAGATTAAAGCCGTATTCGTCCCATTCTATAAACGTGCCCACGTTATTTCCATCGGGCGAGATAAAGGTAAAGTTGATATCGTTATTGGCATTGCCCACCATCAGATCATCCACAATCTCCAGCCGACCCTGCTGAAAGCTGATACTGAGCGGGTGAAACTCAATGTCCTTGACAGAAAAACCCACAAGATCCGCATTATTCCAGTCGGCAGGTGTTTCGTAAGCAATGGATGCGTTTAACTTTGATTTATCCGACTCAAACACGATTTCCATGATCGAAAACCAGCTGTCCGGATCCAGCTCTACGCCAATCGGAGCCTCCAGGACGGTTGGTGTGATGGGAGTGCCGTTATACTCGTAAAAAGGCTGCTGGAGCATATAGTTATGCACGGCTGCTACCTCAGGATGATTATAAGCTACATAGTTTGTGGCCAGTGGTGACGCCCATGCTTTCGGATAGGCTGGCGCATTGCCATTGATAACCGATGTAACCTGACCCGACGTAAGATGATTGTTGGCGGGATTCACAGTGATACCGGTAAATTCAACAGAAATGTACGATTGAAGCCAATCGATGAATATCTCACCGGTGCCTGAAAAAGGCCCGTTTCCGTTGATGGTCAGGTTTTCTACTTCAAACTCTCCGTTTTCGCCAACAAACAATTGTTCGGGCTCTTCCTGATCCTCCTCCTCTTCCTCATTCTCCGGCGGATCCTCTCCTCCGTCTTTAGGTTCTCCATCCTCGCCGGGCGGGTCCATATTCTCAGCAAATTCAGGCTGAGCGGGCTGCGGTGCTTTTCCTCCGCCAAATTTAATTTTCACCCCGGCGTTTATAAAAAAGTTTGATTTCGGAGGTTGTTCTGTTCGCTTCACAAGCGGTGCTGTTTCAAACTGGAAAAACATCTCCCGACTGTTATTTACACTCTTAACACGGCTTAAATCTCGTTCTGTGTATGTAAATGAATTTTCGGACAGCTGATGCTGAATGCCAGTTGTAACGTGAAACCCAAACCGCTGGGATCGCCCAGGCGAAAACTGTACCTGGAATTCAGGTTTGATGGCCGTCGACCATTTCTTGAAGTCATCACCGGCACTGAACTCCGAAAGTGTCAAATTTACGTCGTGAAAGGCACCGGTTTCATCGTTAAACACTACTTCCGAATGTGGCGGTGAATTCCGGATAAAAGAGAGATCTAAGCCAGCTTTAAATTGAACCGGAAGGTTAGCCCCGAATTCAACACGAGGGCCAAGGCCTATGAAAAATGATTCCCACTCGTTACCGCTGCCATTTATAGCAGTAAAATCTTCAAAACCACTGCGGTACTGGTCCGGGTTGAAGGAGGAGTCATATGAGTAGAATCCTGTATTGAGCCCTAACCCATACCGGCCGGGAATAAAACTAAGCTCAAGTTCTGGAAGCAGGGTAGAGGGAATATTATCTTCTCCAATCATTCCGCTTCCAAGTCCAAGATCAAGGGAAAACGGTTTTTTATTTTGTTGCCCATATGCTGAATTGCCGATCATCGAGACAGACAATAAGCATACAATTAATGCAATTACACTTATAGAGGGGTGCTTTTGTGAATTAAACATTTACAGGATATTAAGGTTTACACAATGATTCTTCATGTTCAAGAGTCCATATCTGCCTTTTTTGACTATAAAGGAAGAACAGGTAAGGGAATTTTTTAGCTAATGTGTAAAGTGTATCGTCGGGTAGGTAAAAAAACTTAAGCTTTAATAAGGAAGAGAGGAATTGATTGAAACAGGGCTTTTCAATATCTCTGGGTTTTATGTAGCCCTGTAATGGGAAAGCGTAGTCCTGAGTGGATTAAAATCAAAATGTACTATTGAAATCTCACAGAAAAATAGTAAATCAAAAAGCTAAAATTTGTTCTATTTCAAGCCGGAAATCTCCTTCCTGATCATCGCTAATTAAAAAACCATACCGTTTAATGTCAGACGGATCAAGAGGCGGGGCATCGTCGGGGGTACTTCCTCGATAGGTGGGGACAAATTTGTTCAGCGGCAGATCGATTTCGGTCCATTCGTTGTCTTTTGTTTCAAACCGATGCTCGTAGGACCATGGATTCACCTGCCCGTTGGAACCGGTTTGGAGCCGGAAGCTGTAGCGGTTTCCATCACCCTTAACGCTGAGTCGAATGAAGCTAAAACCAGAGAGATTGATTGGCTCATGATTTTTTACTGACGCAAAGCCGCCGTTGTTTTCGAGAGAAATAGTGCCAATAAATACACCATTGCCATCTTTATTAATCTGAAACTGGCTGGATGAATTTCCACCCATCACACCGTCGTTGGTGATCATCCATTTTTGAGCGGCCAGGTTAGTGAAATCCGTTATAAGTCTTGTGTCCGGTATGTTCATGAGATGGATATTTCCTTTATGTTCAGTGAATCAAGCAAAATGAAGTGCCAGCCCGTTCCTGGGGTGAAAGTGTCACTAAGATTTCGTACCGTTGACCTGATTAAATTCGCATAATAAAAATAGCAGATGCCAAAGCAGCAATCCTACACGATCAGGGTCGGTAATATTCCCATTGAAGTTACAAAGAAAAACGTGAAGCATCTTCGCATAGTCGCCTATCCCTCACGTAAAAGCGTTCGTATTTCGAGTCCTTTGCACATAGAGCACGAAGAGATTGTGGAGTTTGCAGAGTCAAAAGCAGGCTGGATTAAAAAACACTTTGAAAAGAACGGCACAGAAATTAAGAAGCTGTCTGACGTCTTCACCAATGGAAGCACACATTATCTTTGGGGAGAGCCGTTCAAACTTCGGGTTGTAGGGGGTGCCAATTATTTTTCTGTAGCAAGAACGGCAGATCAGACCGTTGAACTTCGGGTAAAACAGGGAAGCAGCTTGACTGTACGGGAGCGAGTGATGCGGGAGTGGTATCGGCGAGAACTGAAAAGTCAGATCCCGGCTCTTATCAAGAAATGGGAGCCCATCATGAATGTGAAAGTGAAAGAGTGGAATGTGAAAAAAATGAAAACCCGATGGGGGACTTGCAATACACGGGCGGGCCGGATCTGGATCAGCCTGAACCTGGCGAAAAAGTCTCCGGAGTTTCTTGAATATATAATTGTACATGAAATGACACATCTGCTCGAACGAGGGCACACCCGGCGGTTCTACCGGCTCATGGACAAATTTCATGCGACTTGGCGAGATATTGATAAGCGGATGGGCGGACGGCACTGGCGAAAACAGGCATGAAAAGGCCTGAGGATAAATCAGGGTGAATTTCGTATGATGGCGGTTTCACTCTACACAATTTTTCATTCATGCATTTTTGAGTGACCAAATAAAAACACCCACAGCCTATCAAGCCATGGGTGTTAGCTATCAGTAACCACTAAATTGTTTCGTCCCACAAATTTATATGGACGTTTCGAGGGATGAAAGCTGTTTCACGAGCAGCTGCATAAGTTTATCCCTTTGTTTACTATCTTTTTTAATTCTTCCGTTCGACAGGCTCCTCGCGAGTTCAATAAGATCCTTTCGCGAATAATTTAGTAAAGACTCTGTTTCGAACAGAAATTGCAATTCTGTATTAATTTTTTCACCCCTCTTTTCCATCGCACCGTCCCGTTATTAATTGAGGCTTCTGTTTCGCATAAGTTTCGCTTCCATACTGTGTTGCGTATGCGGCGCTGCCATGAGCCGTTCTTTTGCAATTGTTTTTCCGGTAACCTTGCATACACCATATGTGCCGTTGTCGATCCGTGTTAAAGCCCGTTTCAGCTGACTAACAAACGCCTGGGTGCGTTCCAGTAATCGCATATTTACATCCAGGGAGGCTTCATTGGAACCAAGATCAGCAAAGTGGTGCTGACTTGACGAGTAATCGGCACTTCTGTTCTCACGCATCTCCCGAATACTTTGCATTAAAAATTCAATCTCTTCATTAGCATCATCTATCTTCCTCACAATGAGCGCCCGGAAAACGGAAAGTTCTTCCCGGCTGAAGGGTGATGACTTGTTTACGTCGGGGCGGTCGATGAAGGCTTCCATGACATTGGGTTTTAAGTACTATTGATTATTTAATCTGTACCTAAGTTCAGAAAATCAGCAAAGAAGCCATATCGGGGTAGAACTGATGTTCATGTAGGAATATTCCCTACGATTGCAGATGTGGGAGAACCAAAACCGAAAAGAAAAGTGCGGTGAATAAAACTGTGGTGATCACCAATAAAGGCGAGAACGCTCCTAAATTGAGTTCAATTAATGGTTTATTAAAAAGTTCAGGAAAAAGTCTTTCGCCGGTTGTGGGAAGGGGGACACTCACCAAATAGCTCATACGCTTGGAAAAATTATGGATTTCAAGTTGATACCATGTTGGTTCTGTCCAGAGGCAGGTCATTAATCGGGCTCAGACTTCTATTTTTTGTGTTTGCGGCCTTTTTTCATTTGAATCCAAATTTCTGAGCCGACCCAGCCTGTCACTCCGCCAACAGCCATTGCAAGTAACAGGGAGAGGCTTAAATTACTGTGTGCAATATTGTTGACAATCACATCAATCACAAACCGAAGGATAACAGCAAGCATATAGCCCATTATGAACGTGCCGATGATATCTCTTTTCTTCAGATTGAAATAGAGAAAAGTTCCAAACGCCCCTACAATACCGAGGAAACACCATGTTATTAAAAAAACCGGATCCAGAAAGTTGAGCTGGTGAGCAGGAATAGTAGAGATTGGTATACCGGCGGCCACCATAGCAACGATGATAGAAATAAACTTATGATTCTTTGACTTCACGTAAACTATAGATTTTTGAGGGTAAGGTCTGATTTTTTTTAATTATTCGAAGTTATGAATTAAACGAACCAATTCATTCCCGCAGACTATTATATTCTCCACATCCGGTTTGATGTTTTTGCCCGAAAATCATTCTGTTATTCTTTAGAAGTCAAAAATAAATGAGCAGATAGAGCAAGTAAATCTGTATGAGAATAAGAGGCCGGGAGTTTGGTTTGGTAAATCAATATTTTTTACTGAATATCCTACCGCAAGACACCCACAAACAAAATATCAGTAATGGAAAAAATCAGTAGCGGTGATTCGGGAAATTTTGGGCGCGTATTATTTTATTCAGTCGTAGCTGCGATTGGGGGCTTTTTGTTTGGTTTTGACAGCGGTGTAATCAATGGCACCGTTGATGCCCTGCAGCAGGCGTTCAATTCTGACGCTGCGGGCACAGGTTTTAATGTCGCCTCCATGCTGCTGGGATGTGCAGCAGGAGCATTTTTTGCCGGAACACTGGCAGATAAATTCGGGCGTAAACCGGTTATGATTGTCACAGCCATCGCGTTTATTTTCAGCGCCTGGGGGTCGGGGATTTCAACAGGGTCGGGAATGTTTGTCTTTTTTAGAATTAGCGGCGGACTTGCTGTGGGGGCTGCCAGCGTACTGGCGCCTGCTTACATCAGTGAAATAGCTCCGCCGAGGATACGCGGTGGACTCGCAACACTTCAACAGCTGATGATCGTGGTTGGCCTGTTTGCTGCATTTTTGAGCAACTATCTAATAGCTGGAGCAGCTGGCGGAGCCTCAGAAGTTTTATTAATGGGATTTGATGCATGGCAGTGGATGTTTTGGGTTGAAATCATTCCCGCGGCAGTTTTTCTTATTTCGCTCTTTTTTATCCCGGAATCACCACGATACCTGGTGGCATCCGGCCGGGTTGAGGAGGCCAAAGCTGTGCTTGGGTCCGTCTCGGAGAATGAAGATATGGATGAAAAAATTGCTGACATTCAATCCACGCTCGATGGGGTCAATAAGCCAAAGCTCACAGATATCATTAATAAATATACAGGTAACATCCATCCGATCGTTTGGGTTGGGTTGGGGCTGGCTGTCCTTCAGCAGTTTACGGGAATTAACGTGGTATTCTATTACGGCGCAACGTTATGGCAGGCAGCCGGTTTCACTGAGGAGAATGCACTGCTTCAAAATGTGATCAGCGGGTCGGTGAACGTTGCGTTTACACTTGTAGCCATCGCGCTGGTTGACAAGGTGGGCCGTAAACCTCTGCTTATGGTTGGTGCAATCGGGCAGGGTGTGATGCTTGGAATTCTGGCATTTATTTTCGGGACGGCCGGCGTATCGGAGAGCGGCGCACTGCAGCTTGATGACACCATGGGACTTTACGCGCTTTTGGCGGCAAACGGCTACATCGCCTGTTTTGCGTTTTCGTGGGGTCCGATTATGTGGGTAATGCTTGGCGAAATGTTCCCCAACAGATTTCGCGGATCAGCGCTTGCGTTTTGCGGCCTGGCCCAGTGGCTTGCAAACTTTGGTATCACCATGACATTCCCAATCTTCCTTGCCACTATCGGGCTGGGATTTTCGTACGGAATCTATGCGTTTTTCGGTTTTGTGGCATTTATCTTCGTGAAAAAATTCGTGGTTGAAACAGCCGGTCGAAGCCTTGAAGACATATCGCGGGAAGCGGAGGGAAAGACTGAGTAAGTATAAGACTTCGTAAAACCGTGCTTTTGTCAAATTTGAGTTTATCTCAACTTCCGTAAAATCTTAAAAATCAGCCTTAATTACCTTTAAATAACGCTCTGTAGTGCTACATCCATTTTTTTACTGGATAAGCTTCCCGTTCAGCCTTCCATCCAAACCCGCATCTGAAGGCATTTACGTACATAAGGATACTAAAAAGCAATTATACCAACTACCACAGATAACCAAAGCACCAGAGGCGCAACATATCCGTAGCCCAAAGTCACTGCGCAGCGGCGGCTTTAGGTTAAGAGCATGCCTAAAATTTGGGAGCGCCGTAGGTGCGGTATATCCGCGCCCTTGCAAAAGGACCATACCCTCTCCTGACTTCCGCATTGGGACACCCTGCTAAAAGTTGAATAAATCAGCCAACATTCGTTGCTC
>NZ_JBBVMF010000017.1:0-114611 GCF_038150125.1 Rhodohalobacter sp. 8-1
ACCTCGGTTACGCAATGATTCGTACAGCGGTTACAAGATTAAAAGCGCCTTTCGATGAGTGGTTTTAAATACATATGACTGGCATCCAACCGCGTGTGAATGGTAGTCATTAATGGAATTGCATATAGAACGCAAGAATCGGGTTTTAAAGAAATGGCGGAATGGTTACAATTCAAAGGTTGGTCCTGTAAAGCAAACTCAGATAAAATCCTCATGAATTACAACTACTATCGGATTGAAAAGGCGATCCGGTACCTAACCGACAATCACTCCCGTCAGCCATCACTTGAAGATGCCGCATCTGTCGTTGACCTGAGCGCATCACACTTTCAGCGAATTTTTACTAATTGGGCGGGCGTGAGTCCCAAAAAATTTGTCCGGTATTTAACCCTTCAAACAGCGAAACACGCTTTAAATAACCAGGCAACTCTGTTTGATGCTGCCTTAAACGCGGGTCTTTCCGGCACCGGCCGGCTGCACGATCTGTTTGTCACAATTGAAGGAATGACGCCCGGCGAATATAAAAACGGTGGACGGTCGTTAACGATCAGTTATTCAGTACATGAAAGCCCGTTTGGTGATGTGATGGTTGCCTCAACCAGCCGGGGCATTTGCAAGATTTCTTTTCTGAGTGATAAGCGGGAGCCGGGGAGTATTTTGCGCGATGAGTTTCCGAACGCTGCAATTCAAAATCAAGCAGCATCAGAGCATACAGATGCGTTACATTTGTTTGAGAAAAATTTGGCGAACACCCCAAATGTGAAACTGCATCTGAAAGGCACCCCTTTTCAAATAAAGGTGTGGGAAGCACTGATGAAAATTCCGGAAGGGAAGCTGTGCAGCTATTCAGATATTGCGAAAGAGTAGGGAAATCCAAAGGCATCACGGGCGGTAGGCTCTGCCGTGGCACAAAACCCGGTTGCTTATTTAATTCCATGCCACCGGGTCATCAAATCAACCGGAGAATTTAGTAATTACCGCTGGGGACCCGATCGAAAATCAGCTATGATTGGATGGGAAGCTGTGAGGTCTATAAATGATTCTGAATCTAAAAAAACAAATAGAAGAGATGAAATCACACCAATACAAGACGGATCTTAAATGGACAGGAAACCGCGGCAACGGCACAGCAGGCTACAGATCTTACGACCGTTCGTATTCTGTGATGATAAACGGAAAGCCAACACTTGAGGGAAGTGCAGATCCGGCCTTTAGGGGTGATGTGTCGAAATGGAATCCGGAAGAGCTGTTTCTGGCATCTCTAACGGCTTGCCACATGCTGTGGTATCTGCATCTTTGTGCAGATGAAGAAATCCATGTGATGTCATACAAAGATCAGGCATCCGGAGTGATGGAGGAGATGGATAACGGCAGCGGTAAGTTTGCCGAAGTGGTGCTTCATCCGCAGGTTACAATTACACATACGGTCAACCTGGATAAAGCTGAGAAACTACATCAACGTGCAAACGAAATGTGCTTTATCGCGAACTCCTGTAATTTTCCGGTGAGGCATGAGGTGAAGATGAAATTGATATAATCTAACTATCAAAAAGGATACTTGGAAGTCATTGATATAGAGATATATAAAGAAATTTTTTGCTCTTGCTATTTACATTAATCATCTATTAATTAAATAAGGATGTTTCTTATGTAGATCAAAAATAATCCTTGAATAAACAATAATGCATGATCTGAGCGATACTATTTTAATACAAAAAATCCGTGATGGTTGTGAAAAAGCGTTTAGAGAAATGTACGACCGTTATCACGTTCAGATGTTTTTTATTGCAAAAAAGTATCTGAAGGATTCCAATCTGGCCGAAGATGCCGTTCAGGATATTTTTGTGAAAGTTTGGGAAAAAAGGCAGGAGCTGGAACATGTACATTCTGTAAATAGCTACCTGTTTACTATGGTACGAAACCATGTACTAAATATGCTCAGAGACAGGAAAAGTGAGGTGATATCAATATCAGCAGTTAAAGAAGAAAATCTTCCAGCCAAAAATCCGACCGAAGAAAACCTGCAGTATAGTGAATATGAGACAGTTTTCAGGAAAGGTGTGAAAGAGCTATCTGGCCGAAAGAGGGAAGTCTTCGAACTGCGAACACTAAAAGGACTTACAAATTCTGAAGTTGCAGAACATTTACAAATTCATGTACGAACTGTTAAAACCCACTATTATAACAGCTCTAAATTTATACGTACCTACCTTAAAAATCACGCCGGTTTACTGCTGCTTTTGCTCGCTTATCTTAAATTATTTTCCTGATCAAATATAATCTGAAATCCTTCACTCGACGAGTCAATTTATAGAGAAAGGATTGGATTAGGTTGGCGGAGGGACACTCCAAAATATACTCCTCATAGGCTGATAAATTGATACGTCGCGTGCTCTGCCCCGAGGAAGTTCATTTCTCGTCATTTATAGCTGGCTGCTCATCTGCTTAAACACTGATCTCTCCTATTTGAAGAATAAGAAATTACTTAGTTTCTGACTTTCCTTAAATAAAAAAGAATACTTAAAAGCCCATTAAATACATTTAACGGTTGATTTTAATAAAATTAAATTTTCTTCTAATACTTTAGGCAATTTTTTGTGTCGTAATAGTAGCAACACATTTTAAAAGAACTATAAGTATTGGAATGTCACGAAAATTAGCTGAAAAATTTTTCAACAATCAAACGACGCCTGCAGAAAGTGAAGTTGTATTGGAGTGGTTTGAAACCTCTGAAGGTAAACAGGTTCTGCAGGAGTGGATCGAAGCAGGCAGGGAGTTGATGGATAGGAAAGATCTTCGCAATGCGATTCCCGAACTCGACTCAGATAAGCTTTATATCTCTATTCAGGAAGAAATCAAAAAAAAGAGAAAAAGATATACTTTAAGAAGAATTGACTGGTTGAGTTATGTAGTGAAAGCAGCAGCAGCTGTTCTTGTTATTCTTACGGCTGCCTTGTTTACAATTAGTTATGAAGGGTATAAGGTTGAACAAATTACAGTACAGGAACCGGTTATTTTCCAGACTAATGAGGAGCAGCATCGGGAAATTACCCTGAATGACGGAACCATCGTTCGATTGAATAAAAACTCTGAAATCATACTTTCAGTAGATTTCAATAAAGAAAAGCGTGAGATAAGGCTCGAGGGTGAAGCTTATTTCGATGTGGCCCACAGCTCCGATAAACCATTTATAATTAATACCGGCAATTCTTCAATTGAGGTATTAGGAACTTCTTTTAATGTCAGATCTGACTCCGGTAAGGAGAATGTTCAGATTGCAGTAGTCGAAGGAAGGGTATCTTTCTCTTCATTAAAGGGTGATAAACCGGAAAAGTCGTCGGTAATTCTGTCGAAAGGTCAATTTGGATACCTGGATGTTAAAGAAAATTCTATAGTAGTAGATAAGGTGCCCATAAATAATTATCTCGCCTGGAAAAGCGGCCGGTTTCATTTTAATGAGCTAACGCTTCAGCAGGTTTGTACACAGTTATACCGGCTGTATAATCTTAATTGTAGTTTTGAAAATCAGGAGATACGTAATCTCCGTCTGACAGCTAACTTCTCGAATGAGTCGTTGAAAAAAACTCTATCGGTTATCGCACTTTCATTAGGAATCGAGTTTAAAAAAAATGAAGAACGAGTGACCTGGTTTAAAGAGAGACAATAAATACTAAAGTCAACTTTATTTCATGGAGTCTAAAAATCGTTTTACACCATATAATATTAACACGAAAACCTCACTACTCATGCCTACTCAAATATTTACATATCAGTGGAAGCGCTTTCAGGAATTGGGCTTAATTGCTCTCTTAGGTTTGTTTTTTTCTTTTGTTGTATTTGATCTGGCTAATAGCCAGAACAGGCCTCTATTAGAAAATGAGAATCTTTACGCACAAATGGATTTCGATCATGTAGAGTCTGAGGTCAGTCTTTTATCAATTAAATTCTCAAATTTTACAATCCAGGAAGCTCTGGAACTTTTATCAAATAAAGTCAACGTCGGTTTTTCGTATAACCCTGAAATTATCCCGGATAAGCGAATTAGCCTCAGCATGACAAAGGTTCCACCTCATGAAGTTATTTATAAATTGTTGGAAGGAACAAATCTTGAGCCTGTTTTGCCTCCGAGTAAAGATGTGATTGTGATACGGGAAAAAGAAGTTTTGCCTAAGATTGATGTATTTCAGCAAACGGTAGAAGGTAGAGTTACTGATGCAAATACCGGAGAAGCGCTTACGGGTGTCACTATCGTAGCGCCAGGAACAAATATAGGGACCACTACAGACTTGAATGGTGATTACTCATTAACGGTTCCCGATGAAACAGAGGCCTTGGTTTTTTCATATGTAGGGTATTTGTCGCAAGAGGTTCAGATCAACGGTCGCTCCGAAATAAATATTGAACTTCAGGAAGAAGTTATTGCAATGGATGAGGCGGTAGTTACCGCGTTTGGCCTTGAAAGAGAACAGCGTTCTATTACGTCCTCAATCGGACAGGTAAGTGCCGAAGATATTGCGCAGGGACAAGATTTAAGTGTTGCCAATTCACTCTCGGGTAGGGTAGCAGGTGTTCAGGTACAAAGTGCGGGGAGTGGCACGGGTGGTTCATCCAGGGTTATTATACGTGGATTCAGTTCACTTGGGGGAAATAACCAGCCGTTATATGTAGTAGATGGTGTGCCTATTGACAATTCAAACAGAGGTTCTGCCGGTCGATGGGGCGGTTACGATAGGGGAGATGGAATTCAAAACATCAATCCAAATGATATAGCAGATATTTCGGTACTGAAAGGCCCAAGTGCAGCCTCTCTTTACGGACAGCGAGGCGCAAATGGTGTTGTGTTGATTACAACTAAAAGCGGACAATCCCGTGAAGGTATTGGAGTGGAATTAAACAGTTCCGTATCGGTTGGATCTCCTTCTGTATGGCCAGACTGGCAAAATGAGTATGGCCTGGGTTCAAACGGTCAGCATCGGTTTTTCAGAGACGGGAATGGAGATGTCCGCTCCCGGACAGATTGGGAAGCAGCCGGCCAGCCTAATTGGACGCCTCAGCTAACGACAGCGGCTGATGGGCCACAGCATCCAAAAAGCTGGGGGCCGGCAATGGACGGAAGCCAGGTATTTAACTGGGATGGACAGTCCGTTACGTTTAGCCCGCAACCCGATAATGCAAAGAACTTTTTCAGTGATCAGGTCACAGTTGATAATACGCTTTCATTTAGCGGTGGTAATGAAACAACTACCTTTCGACTCTCATTGTCAGATATGCAAAACCAGGGAGTATTACCTACAAATGAACTGACAAGAAGGGGCGTTAATCTGAGGGCGGCGCATCAGATCAGTGAAAGATTTTCTGCCGAAGGTAAAGTAAACTATGTAAGACAGGAAGCCTACAATCGGGCGGCACTTTCTGATGATCAGGAAAATGTATTTTATCAATTCAGGGGAATGCCGCGCAGTACGATTGGCAGTACGCTGGATGATTATATAATTGGCCCTGATGAAGAAATGGTAGGTTATGCTGCATCCATTAACCAGGAAGGGTTTCCAAAACACTGGAGTAATGCAACGCATACTGAGCAGCCTCACTGGATCATCAATAATATTATCAATGAAGATACCAGGGAAAGGGTAATCGGTCATGTATCATTGAATTATCAATTTACCGACTGGTTAGGGGTACAGGCCAGGGCAAGTACTGATTTCTATACAGACCGAAGACATAATCATGCTGCAATCGGTACCCGAACACCGGGGCAGGGCACTGGTACACTGAGTGAACAGGTTCACCGGTTCAGAGAGGACAATATGGAGGTTTTATTGTCTGCTAATCAGAGTATTACGGACGATCTATCGGTTACTGCCAATTTAGGCGGAAATTATAAGCGGGATTATTTTAATAATACCAACTTCAGCGGCCAGCAATTAGCGGTTGGAGGATTATATGTAATCAGTAATGCACAAATTCAGAATCCCGGCTATTCACTTTCAGAAACAGAAATCCAGTCAATCTTTGTATTTGGGCAGTTTAACTGGCAGGATATTCTCTATTTCGACTGGTCGGCAAGAAATGACTGGGCATCTACCTTACCGACTGATAATAACTCAGTACTCTATCCGTCATTCGGGCTTAATTTTGTGTTTTCCGATGCGTTTGACATGCCTGATTTCCTCACTTTCGGATCTGTCCGGGGTTCCTGGGCACAGGCCGGAAACACTGGAGATCCATATCAGCTCAGCGGAAATTACAGTTTAACATCGAATCCGCATTTAGGACAACCCGGAGCTACATTTCAGAACAGTGTCCCGTTTACTGATCTTCAAAACGAGCTGACTACTTCCACTGAAATTGGAGCTGACCTTCGGTTCCTGGAAGGAAGAGTTCGTTTGGATGCCGGATGGTACTGGTCAAGTACAGAAAACCAAATTCTGAATATTCCGGTTTCGTCGGCTACAGGTTATTACAGCCAGTCTGTGAATGCGGGTGAGATTAAGAATGACGGTTTTGAATTAATGATTGAAGCTTCACCTATCGTAGGCAGCGAATTCCAGTGGAATATTGCCTTTAACTATGGTAAAAATAACAACGAGGTTGTTGAGCTTATTGAAGGTATAGATCGGTTTCAGTTAGGTAGTGCCAGGAATGTTGCGGTGTATGCTGATCCCGGCCAGCCTTATGGAGCTATTTACACAACAACCGCCCGTTATTTAAGAGACGATAATGGAAACAGGTTAATTGATCAGAGTGGTTTGCCTATCCGTGAATCGGGTGAATTTCTGATTGGTAATGCAATGCCGGACTGGACAGGAGGAATCTCCAATACATTCAACTATAAAAACTTCTCCCTTTCCGCTTTGGTTGATATACAGAAGGGTGGAGATATTTTCTCCATTTCCAATATGTATGAGGCCATTTATGGAACAACGAAAGCTACAACAGAAGGCCGTGATGGTAGCTATGTAGCAGAAGGGGTTTCAGCAACGCCGGACGGAAACGGCGGCTGGACATCAACCGGACAAGCAAACACGGTTCAGGTAAGGGCAGAAGATTACTGGAATCGCGTAGCACCTGAAGAAGGCAGTGCTGTAACGGAGGAGTTTCTGAATGATGGAACCTACGTTAAAATGCGGGAATTGCGCCTTGGATACGAAATTCCAACCTCATTAACTCAAAGTA
Source organism: Rhodohalobacter sp. 8-1 (assembly GCF_038150125.1). Lineage (NCBI taxonomy): Bacteria > Pseudomonadati > Balneolota > Balneolia > Balneolales > Balneolaceae > Rhodohalobacter > Rhodohalobacter sp. 8-1. The sequence goes on from NZ_JBBVMF010000017.1 coordinate 7,180, forward strand.
TTGGAATGAACCGGTTAAGAGTAGCAGTGATTGGAAAAAATCTATTCTACTTTGTACGCAACACCGATGGATTTGCTCCTGAATCACACAACCGCAATGTGAATGCCAGCTCTCTCGGCATGGAAGATAATTCGTGGCCAAGCCTGAGGTCAGTAGTTTTTAATGTGAACATAGGATTTTAGAAAAACTCCTGAACCCATGAATAAATTTTTAAATAAAATGGATGGATTAACAATGGAAAATTTAAACATTAAAGCAGTTATAGTATCACTTGTACTGATTGTTTCGATATCGGCCTGCACGGATCATTTTTCATCACTGAACACCCCCCCTACTTCAGTGACATCAATTGACCCGGACTTTATATTCACAGAAGTATTAAGAGATGATAATATTAACTATAACTGGGAATATGCGGATGCCAGGCTATTTGGGGGATGGGCTCAGCACTGGGCGGATAATGATGCCGGAGACGGTTTGCCCAACTACTATCAGCAACATCGCCGGAATGATAATGCCTTTTGGGAAGTGAAGTACGTAACAGTCCTGAAAAATTTGAACCGTGCTAAAGCATTAGTGCTTGAAAATGCCGAAGGTGATGCATCATCACCGGCGGCCAGATCCAAACTGGCGATGATAAAGCTGTATGAAGCTATGACGTATGAAACACTGGCTGCCGGATTGGGAGATATTCCATTTTCTGAAGCCAATAAAGGCCTTGAGGGAATAACCAACCCGGTTTATGATTTACAATCCAATATCTACCCGGCATTGATTGATACTATTGATACATATATGGCACAACTCACAAGTGGTGATGCAACATTCCAGGACGCTGACATCATCTATCAGGGAGATATAGATATGTGGCGACGGTTTGCGAATTCTCTGAAACTGAAAATCGCTATGCGAATGAGCTATGCGAATGAGGCCGCAGCTGAAGCAGCTGTTACGGAAGCAATGGGTGATCCTTTAATCTCAAGTAATGAAGAATCAGCTATGATTGCGACTACTGCAGGCGGCGGACCGGATGCAAATGCACACCCGATTCTTACTGAATTGCGGGAGCCCGGAGATAAATCACGGATTGGAATGCATCTTGTTGAAATGCTGAAAGCTAATGATGATCCAAGGCTGGAATTTATCGCAGAACCTACCGAAGCTTCAAAAGATGTGTTTGAAGTATCAGGTGATCCAAATGACCTAGAATACCTGGGTATTCCGCCGAACATGACAGACGCTCAGTATAATGAAATGGATCTTTTCGAGATATCCTATGCTGCCCTTGATATCTGGGCAAATGAAGATTTAGCTGTGCCGGCACATGTTTTAACTTATCCCGAGGTATTATTCTTACAAGCCGAAGCTGCTCTTCGCGGATGGGGGGGAACACTGACTGAGGCTCAGCTTTATTATGAAGAGGGAATAAGAGCCGCGATGACCATGGAACCGTATAACAATACCGGTTTTAATGGAGTTGAAATCACGGAGGCTGATATTAACGCGTATGTAGCTTCACAATTGCCGCTTTCAGCTGACTTCGAAACTGCGCTTGAACAGATTAGTGAGGATAGATACGTTGCCCTCTTCAGCAGGGGAGACGAACCTTATTTCGAATGGAGAAGAACCGGTTATCCGCTTCTTGATCCCGGAACAAGGACAGATAATTATACAAATGGTAACATTCCCCGTAAGGCATTCTATCATGAATCAGAACAGTCGTTAAACAATGAGAACTGGCAGGAAGCTGGAGACCGGCAGGGTGATGACGGATATAATGCCGAAATCTGGCTGGATCAAAACCCCAATAATGGCCAGCTATATGATAATTAGATGGATGACTTGAATAACTGATTACGTGTCCTTTTACATGTAATCAGCTAAAAATCTTCGTTTTTCAATTATCAGATTTTTTAAAAAAAACAATGGTTGATATAAATAAAAACACATGGGGCGGCACTATTAAAAGGGTCGGTCTCTATTATGAGGTGTGTGCACAGCGTGGCAGTCACGGAGAACTTTTACTACCTGGAGCATTATGCAGTAGATATACCCACCCGGAGGACCTTGTGACCGGGATGGATCAGCCGATTGTTGAAAATGGACCTGTAATCGTAGAGGAAAAGCCTGGGCTTGTCTTGGAATTGATTGAAGAGGTGGTACGGCAACATTTAATACCGGGTAAAGAGATGTTCGCTCCAACGGAGGAATGGAACGAAGTCCGTTCCAATCACAGGCTCTGGAGTTAAATCGGCGGAACAGAAAATCGAATAATAAACCCTTAATTCTACTTTATACTCAAAGCATATGAAGAAAAAGAATGAATTCAACAACGACAAAACACCAAACGGGCGACGGGATTTTATAAAAAAAGCCAGTTTAGGCGGGCTCAGCCTGGGAGCTATGGCCATGGCCCCGTTTGGGGATCAGCTGGATCATTTAACCAGTAAAATCAATAAGAATTCAAACCCTTCCGAACTACGGATTACGGATTTACGAATTGCTGAGGTTACCGGCGTGATGTTCCGGACCCCGGTGATCCGGATTTATACCAACCAGGGAATTGTAGGCCACGGGGATGTACGCGATGGTGCAGCCAGGGAGTACGCGCTGATGCTCAAGCATCTTCTGCTGGGGGAAAATCCAACCCATATCGACCGAATATTCAATAAAATCAGGCAATTTGCCCATCATGGACGGCAGGGCGGTGGCGTGTCCGGGGTGGAAATGGCCCTTTGCGACCTGGCCGGAAAGGCCTACGGGGTACCGGTTCACATGCTGCTGGGCGGCAAATACCGGGATAAGGTACGAGTATATGCGGATACACCTACAGAACAAGACCCAGATGCATTTGCACAGAGATTAAAAGCAAGGGCCGACCAAGGATATACCTCCTTAAAAATGGATGTGGGAATCGGATTACTTGAAGGAATACCCGGAACCGTAGTGAATCCGCCATGGGCCGATTTTAACCCCTGGCAGTATGATCACCGTCAATATCGTATGATTGAGCATCCGTTTACCAATACTCAGGTGACCGATAAAGGGGTAGACCGGCTGATGGAGTATATCGCGGCAGCCCGTGAGGCAGTGGGCTGGGAAATTCCCATCGGTGTAGACCACTGGGGTCATATCGGTGTGGAAGAGTGTATCCGGCTGAACAGGGCCGCGGAGCCCTACCGGCTGGCCTATTCGGAGGACAGTATCCCGTGGTTCTATATGGATGACTGGAAACGGATTACCGAATCCAGCACTACAGTTACGGTCACAGGAGAGGATATTTTCGGCCTGGAAGGCGGGTTCAAAGAGCTTATCGATAGGCGTGTGGTGAACATGGTGCATCCTGATCCGAATACATCCGGGGGGTGTTTTGAGACCAAGCGGATTGGCGATTATGCCACTGAGCATGGCATCCAGATGATGCATCACCATGCGGCTGGGCCGGTTTCCTTTATGGGGTGTGTGCACAGTGCTGCAGCGACGGAGAATTTCTACTGCCTGGAGCATCATTCAGTGGATAATGAAGACTGGGAAAACCTGGTATCAGGTATAGACAAACCCTTGGTTGAAAATGGGTATGTTACTGTGCCCGACACGCCTGGGCTTGGTGTGGAGCTTGTGGATGAAGTTCTGGAGGAATACCTGGTACCGGGAACCGAATTATTCGCTCCAACTGAAGAATGGAATGAAATCAGGTCTAACCACAGGTTGTGGAGTTAATTAAAATCTAATAACGGGAGAATAGGAGTTTGTTAAGAGCTATTCTCCTGATTATTTAAATTCCTGAGTCTTGCGATATGGACAAAAATTTTTAAATCTAATGCGTATGATCAAAACATTCAGACTTAGTATTTTAAAAAAATAAGTATTGATTGAATAAACAACGGGCTTTTAATAACCCTCGAAATTTCGAAATTCTTATTTTTAAAGTCACGTTCTTTCAAATAGTGTCGTTTTTGGCTAATTATGGCTGGTTTAAAGCAACTCAACAACCGATTTGAGGCCATTTGGCCGCTCGTTGACATAACCCACTCTTCATGTGGCCTTTGGCAGGGTAACATTCTGCTATTTCTTTGACCAGGTAATACCACTTTCAATGTTCCAGCAGATGTAAGCCATCACAAAGCGGGCTTTGTTTCTTACCTGCGTTTTGGTCTGGGCCCATCGCAGGCCGTAACGATCTTTGATCGTTGCAAACGGATGGTCTACCTGCTGGTGACGCTTGTTTCGTTTTTTCTGAGTAGAACTCAGCGAATCACCCCGTTTCCCTTTGTTCAGGATGCCGTCGTGCCGGGCCATCTGTTTGAGGCTGTCGCGGTCGTAGGCTTGATCGACAAATAGGATGAGCTGATCCTCAACACAGGTCTTCAAGCACCGTACTGTCGTTAGGCTAGGCTGGGGTAAAGGCAATTTTTCGAATCAGTTGACTGAATGAATCAAGACAAGTGTGGCCTTTGGCGTCCAGTTGCTCGGTGATCTCCTCAGTAAATTCCTCGATAAAATCCTCACCTGCCAGCGCCTCGTGAAACCGTTCCGGAGTTTTGGGATAAAGTCGGGTAGGTCTGATCCGCCGGCAATTCTGCGAAATGCCGAAAGACCAGCCGGTCGATTAGATGGTCTTCCAGTTATGGGCCACTCAGCTGATTCTGGTATTGAAGAAGCAACCCGCGAATCATCCAACGAACCGGTTTGCATGCTGTCTACCTTTAGGATGTATTTTGTCAATGGGTCGGCCCATCTCATAGAATGGCTCCCAATCGATCCACTCATCAATCTGTTGCAGATGTTTTGAAGAGCGATAGACTTGACTGGAGTTGCTGCCCCTTTAGCCTAAAAAGTTGAGTTGATGTCGTTTATATGTGGATAATTCTTTATAAGTGCACAATTACGTGATCGGGCTGAAAACTAAAAATGTACTATCAAAACCGAAATAATAGGAGGTTCTGCAAAGCCCCTAAATAGTTAGTAAATGAGCTATTTATTGAAGCCATTTACCCGGTGGAGTAAATTTTTGATGCATCTTGTAAATATTGATTATACCTTGAATTATTACTGTATCAATTAACCTATAAATCGTTGTTACAGTTTCGATAGCAGATCTGTTTGTTGTCAGGAGAAATTTTTTTGATAAGATTCCTTTCTTTTCCATTTTAAAAGAAAAACTACAGATAGTGAGTTTCTTGCTCAATGCTTTAAAAGAACATGACAATAATCAACAGCAGCAGTAATAACCAGGATGATGATTTTTGGGTAGAAAATATCCAATATGGTGATAAAAAGGCATTCGAAATCTTATTTAAAAAATATTATCTGCCATTAACCCGATTTATATGGCGTTATGTGAACTCTAAAGCCATTGCAGAGGAGTTGATTCAGGAGCTTTTTACCATTTTATGGGAAAAAAAAGATGACTGGGATATGGATACAGAAAAATCAATTCGTGCATATTTGTATAAATCTGCCAGAAATCTGGCCCTTAATCAGATTAGACACCAAGAAATAAAAGAAAAATATGATACCGAATGGATGTCCAGGAAAGAAAATCCGGTTATTGAATTCCATGATGAATACAGGGAAGAGCGAATACGTAATGCAATAACAAAGGCGATAGAGGAGCTACCTGCACGCAGTAAAATGACTTATAAACTTCATAGATATGATGGTTTGACATACCCGGAAATTGCAGAAGTGATGGAGGTTTCTGTAAAAACAGTTGAATCACAAATGACCCGAACTTTGAAAATCTTGCGGGACCAGTTGTCCCATTTACTGCCCTATTTGATCATAGCTCTTTTAGCGGTATAGTGAATTTAATGGTTTCGGCATGAACTCCCTGTGGTCTTGCCACAGGGATGAAATGTCGTTGCGCGGAGCGCAAAAAAGGGATAGGTTTGGGATGTGGTTGATACAACAGGGGACATATGGAGATGGCATCATAACGTTTCGGAATGCTATTATCATCTTCAGATGACGGTAAAATATCGAAGAAATTTATTTACTGAAGAGATTGAGCAGGTGATTTTGGAGGTGATGGAAGGATTCAAGGAGCGCTATGAAATTGAGGTGCACACAGTGGGTTTTGATAAGAATCATGTGCATGTGTTGTGTAGATTTTTGCCAAAGTATTCAGGCGGGCAAGTAGTGAGATTGATGAAGAGTATCACCGTGCGGCAGGTGTTCCGACGAGTTCCGAGCGTCAAGCGGTGGTTGTGGGGCGGGGAGTTTTGGTCCGACGGGTATTATATAGCGACGGTGAGTGGCAGGGGAGACAAAAAAGTGATTGAGGAGTATATCAAAAACCAAGGAAGGCAAGAAGTGGTGGAGCAACTGAGGCTCTTTGATTTGTGAGTGAGACGCCCTACGGTCTTTGCCGCAGGGTAGTTCACAAAAATTTGAACTGGATAGTTTTAGCCACTCATACATTAAAGTAACGGTTAGATGGTTTTAAAGTTTGTGTGGGGTGTGGTTGTTGTAACGACTAAATAATTTACAGGGTATACTTATTTTCAGTTGTTATGAATACAGAAAATACTTTGGAAATAGATGGGAATAAGTTTGGAGATTAACCACAAAAAAAACTATAAACCCTCTTTTAATGATTAGAACTGGTGCTTATTTACGCTTAAATGGCATAATAAACATTTTTAAAAACATATTTATTAATAAGTAAAGTGTAGTCTTATAACCTAAATCAAAATTCACGATGAACATATCTAAAAGTCTATTTTTCTCACTCTTAGCAACCATTTTACTTGGTTTCTTATTTTTTGAAACCGGTAATGCACAATCTCAATTGGTTCCTGAAGAGCAAGTAATTTTTTACACTCTTGAATGGGAAGGTGATCGGGATGAATATGGCCGTCCGCTTGTATCCGATCAGGTACTGGAACGAATGAAATTCGTAGGGCTTGAGGAAGCCTGGGGAACCATCAGGGGTGATGACTATCATGATAAATTTGAAGGCAACTGGGATGTATTGTACCCCGAAGAAGTAATGGTTGGAAGAGCGCTTACAGCAACCTATATGCCTAAAAGCCCCGGACTGGATCAACGCATGCATGAAATAGGAAGGGAAGCAGACCTCGGTGGTGGCATGAACCAGTACCCAATCTATATGCTTGAACAGGGAGATGTATATGTAGCTGACGGCTTTGGGAAAATCGTTGACGGTACTTTGATTGGAGATAACCTTGCCCAGGGTATATACTCTGCATCAGGAAACGGACCCATACTATATGGTGGTGCACGGGATATGGGTGGAATTAAGGATATTGAAGGCTTTAACACATGGGTGAAAGGCTGGGACCCCTCTTTTATACAGAATATGACATTAATGAGTATTAATGCACCTACCAGAATAGGCAGGGCAATCGTGTTACCCGGTGATGTGGTTCTGGCAACAGAAACAGGAGTCCTGTTTATTCCGCCGCATCTGGCCGAAAGAGTGTTGTTAAGCTCAGAAGTTGGCAGAATGGTGGATACTTTTAGAAAACAGCGAATTGATGAAGGGGTGTACACGCTGAATCAAACATATGGAACGGACTGGACGGATGCGATGAATGAAGATTTTTACGACTGGGTAGGATCAAACCGCACACGCTTGCATGAAGAACTAGGTGTAGGAGAATCGACTCTGAACAGAGTCATTGAAACTCGTTCCAGAAACTGGCAGAAATGGATTGAAGATTGATCACCAAAATCATTTGAGCGGCAGTTACAAATAATTTTATATGAGTTTTTATAAAATAGAACTAAATATTATGGAAGCGCTTTTTATTTCTCGTTAACGGCAGCAAGTCGTGTTCAAGCATTTACAGGCTCCCGATCTTAATAATCTCAAATCTAAATTATGCAAATCTAATGGACAATAAATTTAAAAATAGCAGACGAAATTTTATTAAGAAAATCGGTATCGGCGGATTAAGTCTTGCTGGAATGTCTTTAGCTCCACTGAGTGATCAAATTGCCTATGCCAGTCAGGGTGTACGGCGCAATTCAAGCCCATCGGATCTGAAAATTACTGATATGCGAATTGCAGATGTTCAGGGTGCTTCTCCTATCATCCGCATTTATACAAATCAGGGATTACTTGGGCATGGTGACGTTCGTGATGGCGGAGATCCCCGTTATGCCCTGATGCTGAAAAGCCGGATTCTGGGTGAAAATCCAACTAATGTAGAGAAAATATTCAGGATCATCCGGCAGTTTGGGTATCACGGCCGCCAGGGTGGTGGTGTTTCGGGAGTGGAGATGGCACTCTGGGATCTGGCTGGTAAAGCTTACGGAGTACCGGTTTATCAAATGCTTGGTGGTAAATACCGCGATGAAGTGCGGGTATATGCCGATACGCCCAGTGTTCAGGACCCCAAAGAGTTTGCCCAGCGAATGCAGGGACGGGTTGACCAGGGTTACACAGTTTTAAAGATGGATGTAGGAGTTCAGTTGATTCAGGATATTCCCGGGACTTTAGTAAATGCGGAATTTTGGAAGAATCAGCCGGGAGGATTAAGCGGCTGGAACAGCATACCAGGTAGTTATTCCAATACAGAACATCCCTTTACAAGAGTTCAGATTACCGAAAAAGGAATTGACGAATTGATGAGGTACATTGATGCTACCCGTTCCCAAATTGGGTATGAAATACCCCTTGGAGTGGATCACTGGGGTCATTTTGGAGTGAATGAAGCGATTAAATTAAACAGAGCAGCTGAACCTTATGTTCTGGCCTATTCAGAAGATAGTATCCCCTGGATGAATTTTGATCAGTGGCGGGAAATAACCGATTCTTCAACAACTCCAACAGTCACCGGTGAGGACACTTTTGGACTGGAGGGCGGTTTTAAAGAATTAATAGACAAACGGGCTGTGGATATTGTACATCCGGATCCGAACTCATCCGGCGGTATTCTGGAAACCAAACGAATTGGTGATTATGCCGAGCAGCAGGGAATTTCCATGATGCTGCATCATGCTGCATCCCCGGTATCATTTCTGGGCAGTGTACACATTGCGGCTGCCACTCAAAACTTTTTATGGCTGGAACACCATTCTGTAGATAGAGAATGGTGGGAAGATCTGGTTACCGATACTAAAAAACCAATCGTAGAAAACGGATACATAACAGTACCCGAAGAGCCCGGTATAGGTGTGGAGCTTAATGAAGAAGTTGTAAAAGAACATTTAAGAGAAGGAGCTGAGTTTTTTGCACCAACTCCTGAATGGGATGAAGTACGCTCTTGGGACCGACTTTGGAGTTAAATGTAAAATAAAGGGTTTGTGTTCTAACTGTTCACATTTCCTTATCAAATAAACTCATTAAATATGAATAGGGGTTTTTTGATCATAATAAATTAACAATTGGAATAACTTGCGAACAATTTGCAGGTTATAATTCCAGCAAACATACAAACAGTAAAACAGAATGAAGAAAAGTAAAAACAAAAATGGTGGTTTAGACCGACGTGATTTTATAAAAACGGCTGGATTAGGTGGATTAGGATTAGGCTCAATTGCTATGGCCCCGTTTGAAGAGCAGCTCGAACATTTGACATCTAAAGTGAATCGCAATTCAGCACCCTCTGATCTTGAAATTACAGATATGAGAGTAGCTGAGGTGGATGGAATACCCTTTCGTGTACCGCTAATTCGAATAGATACTAACCAGGGTATTTCCGGTTACGGAGAAGTCCGTGATGGGGGTGCAAAGGAGTATGCATTGATGCTGAAGAGCCGGATTTTGGGGCAAAATCCTTGTAATGTGGAAAAAATATTAAGGATTATTGAACAGTTCAGAGGCGAAGGCCGACAGGGTGGTGGAGTGGCAGCAGTTGAAATGGCACTTTGGGATATTGCAGGTAAAGCTTATAATGTTCCTGTTTACCAACTTTTGGGTGGTAAGTACAGAGATAAAATTCAGCTCTATGCTGATACAGCAGGTGCCAGGGATCCGCACGAGTTTGCAAGAAATATGAAGGAAACAAGAGTAGATGCGGGTTATACAGCACTTAAAATGGATATTGGCATCGAATTGCTTTCGCGTACACCGGGTACCTTGGTAAACTCTAAAGCCCACGCTCCAAAAGGAGACCACAGATTACAGAGTCAGTATTCAAGTACACATGGTGAATATGGCCAGATTGATCATCCCTTTACACGGATACAAATCACACAGAAGGGGCTTGAACTTATGGAAGAGTATGTACGGGTGATGCGTGACACCATAGGTTATGAAATTCCACTGGGGATTGATCACTTTGGGCATTTTGGTGTGAATGAAGCCATTAAAATTGCCAGAATGCTGGAACCCTATACAATAGCTTATGCAGAAGATATGGTGGCCTGGAAATGGACGGATCTCTGGAAAGAAATTACCGATTCTACAACCACACCTACACAAACGGGTGAAGACATCGGGACATGGGAAGGATGCAAGCCGCTGATTGATAAGCGTGCAGTAAATATTATACATCCTGATCCCGGTTCCACAGGAATATTGGGTACGAAAAAAATTGGTGATTATGCTCAAAATGCGGGTATTGCAATGAATCTTCACTTCGCTGGATCTCCAATAGGATTTCTGACTTCAGTACATATTGCAGCAGCCACTCAAAACTTTAATACACTTGAGCACCACTCTGTAGGCCTGCAAAGATGGTATGATATGTATGATGGAGATCCATCTATGATATTTGACGAAGGTTACGCAACTGTCCCTGAAAAACCGGGACTAGGGGTTGATTTGAATATGGATGTAGTCAGAGACAGCCTGATTGAAGGAGCAGGTTTCTTCGAGCCAACACCTGAATGGAACGAAGTTCGTTCATGGGACCGGTTGTGGAGTTAATTACTTGATTATCATGAGTGACTTGAAACATTCATTTATGTAATAAATAGCTGAATCCAGATCAATCAATAATTAATGAAATAAATGGAATGGTTCTTTGTATTAGCAACTGAGTTACATTCCATTTTTAAAAAGAATTCAATACAAATATTTTATTGGATACCTGCTCACTTTTGCTTATTCAAATTATGGTTAGCATTTTAAGTTTACGGAATTGCACTAGGTTTAATGGTTAGATTTAGTGTTAGTGAAGGCTCAGACCAATGAAAATTAATTACATAACTCAGTATACTTTAGATAACCAAAAAAAGATTATATGAGTATAAATAATAATGGCCGGCGTAGCTTTTTAAAAAAAGCCAGCCTGGGTGGTTTGAGTTTAGCCGGCATGAGCTTAGCTCCCATAGGTGACCAGGTTGCCTATGCTTCTCAAACCGTTAAAATGGATTCAAGTCCTTCAGATTTAAGAATTACGGATATGCGGGTTACATCAGTACTCCGAACTCCAATCATTCGTATTTATACAAACCAAGGACTCATGGGTCATGGTGATGTTCGGGATATCGGGGATTATCGTTACGCATTAATGCTGAAGAGCCGGATTCTGGGAGAAAACCCCTGTAATGTTGAAAAACTATTCAGGATTATTAAGCAGTTTGGACATCATGGCCGGCAGGGTGGCGGTGTTTCCGGTGTGGAAATGGCTCTGTGGGATTTGGCGGGCAAAGCATACGGTGTACCAGTCTATCAGCTGCTGGGTGGAAAATACCGGGACCAGATTCGTATCTACTGTGATACAACCAGTTCAAGGGATCCAGATGAATTCGCCAAGCGCCTGAAAGCCCGGGTTGATGCCGGATATACATCCCTGAAAATGGATGCCGGAATTGGTTTAGTCAAAGATACACCGGGAACCGTGGTGAATGCAGAATTCTGGGAGAATCAGCCCGGTGGAATGAGTGGCTGGAATCGTATTCCAGGCAGTTATTCAAATACTAAACATCCGTTTACCAAGGTACAGGTTACCGAGAAAGGGATCGATATGATGATGGAATATCTGGAGGTGATGCGGGAAGCTGTAGGTTACGAAATTCCGGTAGGAGTTGACCATCTTGGCCACTTTGGGTATAACGAAGCCATTAAAATTGCCCGGGCTGCGGAAAAATATTCACTGTCATTCCTGGAGGACCTGATCCCATGGCAGTTAACGGATCAGTGGAGAAGAATTACGGATTCAACCACAACACCTACCCAAACAGGCGAAGATATATTCCTTCTTGAGGGATTTAAAGATTTGCTGGATAATCGGGCAGTTGATATGATACATCCTGATCCGGTGGGCGCAGGCGGACTGATGGAAACAAAGAAAATTGGGGATTATGCCGAAACAAAGGGAATTTCCATGATGCTGCATCATGCTTCTTCCCCGGTATCACTTATGGCTGTTGTACATGCAGCGGCAGCAACACAGAACTTTACATGGCTGGAGCATCATTTTGTGGATCTTGAATGGTACGACGATCTTGTAACAGGCATTGAAAAACCCATAGTTCAGAATGGTTATATTAACGTGCCTGAAAAACCGGGTATTGGTGTTGATCTGAATGAAGAAGCGATACGCGAACATATGGACCGTGATGAACCCAGACAGGGTGTGAATCACGGAACCGGCTTTTTTGAACCTACTCCTGAATGGAATGAAGTTCGTTCCTGGGATCGGTTATGGAGCTAGCAGCAATTTGAATTGTAGTTATATTTAACCGACTATGAGTGATTAGAATAATTGCATAGACACGTAATACCTACTATCTGGATCATTTTTAAAAAAATCAGTTAATCAAATAAATTAACAGTATAATGGGTAATAAAAATAATAACAGTCGCCGGAATTTTATTAAAAAAGCCAGTATAGGGGGGCTCAGTCTTGCTGGAATGTCTTTAGCTCCACTGAGTGATCAAATTGCCTATGCCAGTCAGGGTATACGGCGCAATTCAAGCCCATCGGATCTGAAAATTACTGATATGCGAATTGCAGATGTTCAGGGTGCTTCTCCTATCATCCGCATTTATACAAATCAGGGATTACTTGGGCATGGTGACGTTCGTGATGGCGGAGATCCCCGTTATGCCCTGATGCTGAAAAGCCGGATTCTGGGTGAAAATCCCTGCAATGTTGAAAAACTTTTCAGGATTATTAAACAGTTTGGGCATCATGGCCGGCAGGGAGGTGGTGTTTCCGGAGTAGAAATGGCACTTTGGGATCTGGCGGGAAAAGCATACGGAGTTCCGGTCTATCAAATGCTGGGTGGTAAATACAGAGATAAAGTTCGCGTGTATTCCGACACACCTACGGAACCAGATCCGGCTGCATTTGCAAGACGTATGCAGGGTCGGGTTGATCAAGGATATACGGTTTTGAAAATGGATATTAAGATCAATCTGATTGCTGATATCCCCGGCACACTTGTAAATGCAGAATTCTGGAAAAATCAACCCGGCGGTTTGAGAGGCTGGAACCGTGAATATGGCAGTTATGGAAGAACCGATCATCCGTTTACACGGGTTCAGATTACCGAAAAAGGAATTGAAGAATTGATGAAATTTCTTGAAGCAACACGTTCACAAATCGGATATGAAATACCGCTTGGGGTTGATCACTGGGGTCACCTTGGAGTGAATGAAGCGATTAAAATCAATCGTGCAGCCGAACCCTATGCGTTAGCCTATTCGGAAGACAGTGTTCCCTGGTATTATACTGACCAATGGCGCAAAATAACGGATGCAAGTTCAACACCTACTGTAACCGGCGAAGACATCTACGGGCTGGAGAGTTTCAAACCGCTGATCGACAATCGGGCTGTAGATATCGTACATCCGGATCCAAACTCTGCCGGCGGAATTCTGGAAACAAAACGAATCGGAGATTATGCCGAGCAACATGGAGTGGCTATGATGTTGCATCATGCAGCATCGCCGGTATCGTTTATGGGCAGTGTACACAGTGCTGCTGCAACACAAAACTTTCTGTGGCTTGAGCATCATTCGGTAGATGATCCATGGTGGGAAGACCTTGTAACAGATACTAAAAAACCGATTGTTGAAGATGGCTATATAACCGTGCCTGAAGAACCGGGAATCGGGGTTGAGCTGAATGAGGAGGTTGTTAAAGAACACTTGAAAGAAGGCGCTGAATTTTTCGCACCCACTCCGGAATGGGATGAGGTTCGGTCCTGGGATCGTCTGTGGAGTTGATGTAAGGATCAGTTATAATTGTATTAAAAAAAGTAAATAATCTTAATATAATAACAAGGAAGATGATGCGTGATAATTTAAATAAAAACTCTTTCTGTTATATGTCGGGTGTCCTGTTGATCGGTTTAATGCTGATTAATGTATCGGGGTGCAGTTCAGAGAATGGTGAACAGGAAGTCAGGGCAGAAATTGCAGAGGAAGTTGAAAATGAAATGAGCACCAATTTGGATGCATGGTATCCAAGAGTGATTGATCCTGAACATGGTGGCTATATTAGTAACTTTTCTCATGACTGGGAAATGACCGGTTCACAGGAAAAAATGATCGTTACTCAGGCGCGTCACCTCTGGACACTTTCAAAAGTAATTCCCTTATATCCGGATAATCAGAATTACACAGAGTACGCGAAACATGGGTTTGAATTTTTAAGGGATCATATGTGGGATGATGAATATGGCGGTTTTTTTCAGATCGTTACCCGTGAGGGAGAACCCATCGAAAACTCACAGTTTGGTGACGATTTCCGAAAAACCCTTTATGGTAATGCATTTGCAATTTATGGGTTAGCGGCCTATTACGGAACATCTGAGAATCAGGGGGCCCTGGATCTGGCAAAGCAGTCATTTAACTGGCTGGAAACTCACTCACATGACAAAGAGTATGGCGGATATTTTCAGCCTCTGGAAAGGGATGGTACACCCCAAAAAGATGGATATCCGAAAGATTATAACAGTGGGATTCACATTCTGGAAGCACTAACAGAATTATATACTGTCTGGCCTGATGATTTAGTGAGGGAAAGGCTCACCGAAATGTTCCACATTGTAAGGGATACAATGGTAGCGGATAAAGGATACTTGAAACTTTATTTTGCGGAAGACTGGACTCATCTTTCGTACCAGGATTCCAGTGAAACAGCTATCAGGGAAAATATCGGTCGTGATCACGTAACTCCCGGTCATGATATTGAAACTTCATTTTTATTACTGGAAGCTGCACATGCTTTAGGCATGGAAGATGATCCGGAAACAAATGAAATTGCCAAATTGCTGACTGATCATACTCTCGAAACAGGCTGGGATTCTGAAACAGGCGGATTTTATGATTTAGCTTATTATTTCCCCGGAGAGGATGAAATAACAATTGTGAGGGACACCAAAAATTGGTGGGCACAATCTGAAGGATTGAATACCCTGTTAATTATGGCTAACAAGTACCCCGATGACCCGCATAATTATTTTGAAAAATTTGTACAGCAATGGGAGTACATTAACGAATATCTTATCGATCATGAAAAAGGAGGATGGTACAATTCAGGTATTGATAAGCAGCCGGAAAGTGTGACTTCGCGGAAAAGCCACATTTGGAAAGGAAATTATCACACACTTCGTGCATTGATGAGAGTTCTGGAAGGGTTGGAAGGAGAATGATGAGTATGAAATTCACTGTGCAAAAATTTAAACATTCTTTTCAGAAATATAGCTCTTTGTCGATATTGTTACTGTTTCTTGCAGGCTGTGGGGCTGGAAATGAGGAACAATTTATCCATTGGGATACATACAAAGGTGATGCAACGAGCAGCAGCTACTCTGCACTGGCCCAGATTAATAAAGAGAATGTAAATCAGCTTGAAGTTGCCTGGACTTACAGAACAGGTGACCTTCCAGAAAATGCACGGTCAACAATTGAAACGAATCCGATTGTTATTGACGGTATCATGTATGGTGCTTCTCCATATCTTAAAGTATTCGCAATCGATGCAGAAAACGGAGAAGAAAAATGGATGTATGATCCTTTTGAAGGTGGCACCGGTAGCGGATACATGCGTGGTGTAGTCTACTGGGAGGATGGTGAAGATAAAAGAATAATTTTTTCTGCCGGTACCTGGATCTATGCAGTGGATGCTGAAACGGGCAATCTGGTTTCTGAATTTGGCACGGAAGGTAAAGTAGACCTGAATGAGGGACTGGGAGTAGATCCGGAAACCATCTCTGTTAAATCACCGTCACCTGGGATAGTATATGATGATTTACTAATTATGGGGTCTGCTACTGGAGAAGGCTATGATGCGGCTCCGGGTCATATACGGGCTTATGATGTGAGATCAGGTGAAATCAGATGGATCTTCCACACAATTCCGCAGCCCGGTGAACCGGGGGTGGAAACCTGGGAAAACATGAGTGAAGAGCAGTTAAGAACCCAGGGCGGTGCCAATAACTGGACAGGAATGGCTTTAGACGAGGACAGAGGAATTGTGTATATCCCCTTGGGTTCGCCAACCTATGATTTTTACGGGGGAAATCGTCCCGGTGAAAATCTGTATGGGAATTCTCTATTAGCACTTGAAGCCGCTACAGGTGAATATGTATGGCATTATCAAACAATACATCATGATCTGTGGGATTATGACCTACCAGCTCCCCCCAATCTGATGACCGTTGAAATAGAAGGTGAAAGTATAGATGCGGTAGCACAGGTTACAAAGCACGGATTTATATTTATTTTCAACAGAGAAACCGGTGAACCCTTATTTCCAATTGAAGAACGGCCGGTACCCGATTCCAATATAGAAAGTGAAAAGCCCTGGCCAACCCAGCCTTTTCCTGTTAAACCTGAACCGATTATCCGGCAACATTTTAGTGAGGATCTTGTCACTGATGTCTCACCCGAATTAAGAGACACTGTACTGGCCCGCTATAGGAGTTATCGCTATGAAGGATTATTTACACCTCCGGATCCCAAGGGGACAATTATGTTTCCGTCCAGCTGGGGGGCAGCTAACTGGGGCGGGGCAGCCCACAATCCAAATACAGGTGTACTTTTTATCAATGCAAGTGAACTGGTTGAAGTTTCCACGGTTACAAGAGTAGCTGATGAAACTCCATCTTCTGGTTCTCTTTATGACAGGGGTGAGTCGTTCTATCGCCAGAACTGTGCAATGTGCCATGGGGTTTCCAGGGAAGGTCAGCATCCTATTAATCCACCTTTATTAGATATTGGAGAGAAAAGTTCCAAATCTGATGTGTTGAATATCATAGAAAATGGCGGAGGCAGAATGCCTGCTTTTCCAAATATTACAGAAGAAGAGAAGAATGCTATTATAGCTTATCTGTTTGAAGAAAAATCTGCAGATAATGAGTCAGAAAATCAGAATTCTGACAATGTTTCTGGTGATGAAAATCAAAATGGACGATTTATCAATGTCACTGCCTACCGGGAGTTCAGGGATCCCAACGGTTACCCGGCCATTAAACCGCCATGGGGGACACTTAATGCTGTTGATATGAATACGGGTGAGATAAAATGGAAAGTACCTTTGGGTGAATATTCTGAACTTACAAAAAAGGGGATACTTGATACCGGCAGCAAGAATATTGGAGGGCCGATTGCAACCGGCGGCGGCCTTGTATTTATTGCTGCAACAGTTGATGAAAAAATTCGTGCTTTTGATGAAGAGACCGGAGAAATACTCTGGGAAACTTCACTGCCCACCGGTGGCTATGCAACACCGGCCACTTATATGGTGAATGGGAAACAATATCTGGTTATAGCAGCCGGTGGCGGTAGAGGGTCAGAAAGAGGTGATTATTATGTGGCTTTTACCCTGCCTGACAATTAATGGCAGGTAATTTGAATGAGAATATTTATTGGATCTTAAAATGGCAAAATATATGAACAGCAAAATCAGTCTTTATACTCTTGTGATTATTCTGGTCACAATCTCTGCCTGTAATCGTGATGGTGCAGACACATCGAATCTCAGCAACATTGTTTCTGAAGGTGCATCCCTTGTGAAAGTGACCGAGGGGTACGAATTTGATACTGCTGGTTCACCCTTATATATGAACGGGGATCTATATTTTACCAACAACAATTTTGATTCGCCCGGTGAGTTAAGCCGGACCTTTCGCATGAATCCGGACGGCTCAATCGATACCCTTAAGAGTGGAAATAATGTAACAACAACCCTGAAGGCGAGCGGAGATGGTACCATCTATGCCTGCGAAATGCTGGGCCATCGTGTGGTTGAACTCGATCAGAACGGGCAGGTTCTGAATGTTATAGCGGATGAATATGACGGCGCCAGAATCGACGGGCCGAATGACCTGGTTGTTGACCAAAAAGGGGGGTTGTATTTTAGTGACTCCCAGTTTATAGCAGGCAAGCAAACCATGCAACCGGTCCCGTCTGTATATTATGTATCAGCGGAAGGAGAACTAACAAGAGTGATCGATGATGTTGAATTTCCCAACGGTTTAGGCCTCTCACCGGATGGGGGGACATTGTATGTAGCCAATACACCAGGAACTCAAATCCTGGCCTATGATGTGGCAGAAGATGGAACCGTAAGTAATGGAAGGGATTTTGCAGCTGTAGAACTGGCCGAAGACAGTGAGACCAGCGGAGCCGATGGAATGGCAGTAGACAGTGAGGGTAATCTGTTTGTAGCGACTACCCAGGGGCTGGGCGTTCAGGTTTTTAACAGTTCAGGAGAGCATCTTGGCAATATAGAGGTTCCCACGCCTTCAAATAATGTAAGCTTTGGCGGCCCGGATGGTAAAACACTCTATATATCCGCACAGGACGGGATCTATAAAATAGCTGTAAACAAGGAAGGATAAACTCACTTTTAAAAATACATTTATTATGACAATTCAGACCATTAAGATAGTAGTCATCCTCTCATTCTGTTTGCTAGTGGGTGTCCTTTCCGGCTGTTCAGAAGAAGATCCGGCAAAAGAATTCGTCTATGTTGGAACATTTGATGACAGGGGAAGTGAAGGGCTCTATGTTTTTGAGTTTGATCGTGAAAGCGGGGGGATGACTCAAATTCAAACGGTCAGTGACCGGCCAGGCCCCAACTTTCAGGCCATTCATCCAGGCGGGAAGTACCTGTATTCAGTAAGCGGTGACGCTTTTTCAGAGAATATTGAACATGGTACAATTTCGGCCTATCAGGTTGATTCCCAAACCGGCATGCTCCAATTGATTAATGAACAATCAGTTGAAGGCCGCGGTACTGCCCATGTAAGCGTGGATCCGCTTGGGGAGTTTGCCTATGTCTCGAATTACAGCGAAGGAAATCTGAGCGTGTTCACGATTTCTGAAAATGGAGGGGTAAGTGAAGCGGTGGATGTTGTGCAGCATGAAGGAAGCAGCGTGAATGAACGCCGCCAGAACGCTCCGCATGTGCACTCCATTATTCCTTCGGCTGACGGCAGGTTTATCTACGTGTCGGATTTAGGGACCGACCAAATTGTGATTTATGAGGTGGACCGGACAACCGGGGAGCTGTCGCCGGCCGAAGTCCCCTATGTTGAAAGTACCCCGGGTTCCGGGCCCCGGCACTTTACAATCCATCCGGGTGGTGAGTTTGCCTATTCGGCAGAAGAGTTAAGCTCAACGGTAGCAGTATTCAGTGTGAACCAAAACAACGGGGCGTTAGAAGAGATCCAGCGGATCACAATGCTTCCGGAAGGGTATGACGGGAATAATTCAGCAGCGGATATCCACCTGTCGCCGGATGGTGGTTTTTTATACGCGTCCAACCGTGGACACGACAGCCTGGTGATCTACCGTGTGGATGCAGAAACAGGAGCATTGACGCCGGCGGGTCATGAACCAACAAGAGGCAGCCATCCACGAAATTTTATGATTGATCAGCTGGGTGAGTATGTGCTGGTTGCCAACAGGGATGATGATAATGTAGTAGTTTTCAATAGGGATCAGGAAACCGGTCAGCTAACGTACTCCGGAGAGCAAGTTACTGTGCCCATGGCTGTTTGTGTAACTCAATATTTTATCAGTGAGTAGAATTTTGTTATTCTCTGTCAGAAATTATTTGTATTTAAAAAATTAAATCAAAAAAACAGATTGTTATGCTAAAACACAGAATCAAATACATTCTCTTATTCTCTTTTTTATTGACCACATCAGCATGGGGACAGGTTGTAATGGACGACCAGGTTGTTGCTTCGAAGGATGATATCCTTTACTACACCTATGAATGGGATGGTGAACGAATGCCGGACGGACGGCCAAAAGTATCTGATGAACTTTTGGACAGGGTTAAAGGTATAAAACTTGAAGATGCATGGCAGTATCTGAATGAGCTGGGTTATCCAAACCAGTATGAAGGTGGCTGGGAAAAACTGCATAAGGATCAAACGATGGTGGGAAGAGTATTAACAGCACAATTCATGCCCGATCGCACAGATATAAGCGAAAGACTGACGGAGGATGGGCATGAAGCGGGCCATGTGGGGCCTATGAATTCATGGCCCATCGATATGCTTCAGGAGGGCGATATATACCTGGCCGATTCATTCGGTAAAATTGCACAGGGAACACTGATTGGCGGAAATCTTGGAACATCCATCTTTTCCAAATCACAAAATGGTGTCATTTTTAATGGTTCTTCCCGCGATGATGAGGACCTTGAAAAAATTGATGGGTTTAATGCTTTTTTACGGGACTGGCATCCGTCATTTTTAGAAGAGGTGATGTTGACGGGGATCAATGTACCCGTGCGGATAGGAAATGTAACCGTAATGCCGGGAGATATTGCACTGGCAAAAACACAGGGCATCGTTTTTATTCCCCCGCATCTGGTTGAGGAGATTGTATTAACCGCTGAAATCGTACAATTACGGGATGAATTTGGACAGATGAGAATGAGAGAAGGGGTCTATTCAGCCGGTCAGATCGATACAAAATGGACACCGGAAATTGAGGAGGATTTTTTAAACTGGGTCCGTGAAAATCGGATGGAGCAGTTACCTGTGCCGATCGATAAAATGCAGGAATTTCTGCAAATGCGTACCTGGTAAAAACAAAGAATGTATTGATGACTCTATATCAATAAAATAAAGCTGCAACCTGCGTTTAGTTATTATTTGTATATAAAGTAGAACTGTTAATATATTTTAAAATCGAAGAGTTATAGATGAATTCACTTTATAAATCATTATTATATTTAAGTTTACTAAGTTTTCTGTTGGTGATGGTACTCCTGATCATGGGCTATGGCGGCAAGGTTATCGGCCCGCTTGTGATCCTGATGTTCGTGGCCCTGGCATTAGGAGTCAGGGGCACTCAAACACTTTTTAAATCTTTTGCCTTTTCAATTTGGATCTTTGCATCAGTTTCACTTGCCATGTTTTATCCCGACCTGATCACAAATGTAGGCGGATTTAATACAGCAGTATTAATAGTTCCTTTGATTCAGCTCATCATGTTTGGGATGGGAACTCAATTAAGTGTCAAGGATTTCGCCGGTGTAATGAAAAAACCCAGGGGCGTATTAATTGGGATGCTTTGCCAGTTTACAATTATGCCGCTGGTGGGTATCAGCTTGGCCCTTTCGTTTGGATTTTCGGCAGAGATTGCCGCTGGGGTGGTGTTAATTGGTTCAAGTCCGGGAGGCGTAGCCTCAAATGTGATGGCATTTATTGCTGAAGCAGACCTTGCACTGTCCATTTCCTTGACGGCCGTTGCAACCATGGTATCACCGATTATGACCCCGCTTTTGATGGAACTTTTGGCAGGCCAGTTTGTCCCGATTGATGCAGTAGCCATGATGATTAGTATTCTGAACATGATTATTGCACCCATTGTCCTTGGCCTGTTGTTCAACCATTTTCTGCATGGAAAGGCTAAATGGCTTGATGACATTATGCCCTTTGTGTCGATGGTGGGCATTGCAGTGATTATTACTATAATTACAGCAGCCGGTCGGGATTCACTGGTTTCCATCGGATTGTTTTTGGTGATGGCAGCCATCATTCATAATGCCCTTGGATATCTTTTTGGCTACTGGGGAGGCCGGCTGTTTAAAATGGACGAAAAATCCTGCCGGACGATTGCCCTTGAAGTGGGAATGCAGAATGGCGGGATGGCTTCCGGGCTGGCCGCTGAGATGGGTAAAATTGCTACCGTTGGACTGGCACCAGCCGTGTTTGGCCCGTGGATGAATATTTCCGGTTCAACACTTGCCAACTGGTGGCGTCGCAGAGCGTTAAAAGAAGAGCAGGCCGAGAAACAGTCTACTGAGCCGGAAGTGCCTGAGGTGCTGGGTACGTAATGCCGTCATTCGATAGTTCGTGCGCATCGATACATTTGTTGTTATATTAATAATTTCAAAAAAGTATATAATCAATTTGATAGTGAAAAATTAGAAATGGAGATATTATGGGAATGTTAGGCGGCATTGAATGGGCGATTATAATATTTGTGATACTATTACTATTTGGTGCAAAACGCATACCTAAATTAGCTAGAGGAATAGGAGATGGAATACGAGAGTTTAACAACGCCCGTATCGAGTCAGGTGATGATAAATGAACCCCGCGGATAAAAAAATATGGATCTACAGAAATGTGTGTGGGTAAATTAATATGCGTATTTTTTCAATCTAAAGATAATGAGCCAGATACCCGACTTATTTGAACATGTGTTAAACTTTAGCTCCGATTGGAAGGTTACCAACGTGGAGGTGGACGATGCGGCCAATAAGATTGATGTACAAGTAAAGTTTACCGATTCCAAGTCAACTTGTCCGGATAGTGGGGGAGCTGTTGCCCATTCATGTCCATCACGAGCAATGCCGTTGGTTCCATTTAAATATGATGTAATAACAAATTTGGAATTGTTTGCAACCTGCCATGGGTAAAATGTGCCGATGGAAACGTAAAAACGGTGCAAGCTCCCTGGACGGATATCAATCAACGGTTTACGTTCTGGTTTGAGGCGATGGCTATTCAACTGGTCCAACTGAACAAAAAGCCCAACAAAGACGACTGAGTTCTTGGCAGCAAATATGATGTGATTGCAAACAGAGCCCTGCAGCGTAGAACAGCCGAAGATATTTGTGTGGATGGCTTTACTCATTGATGAGAAGTGCTTTCGGGCCGGCCATCAATATATTACTATTATCAGCTGCCAGAGGACCAGACGCGTTTGCAATGTGGGGTTGGGTCGTAAACAAAGTGATACAGAAGAGTTCGTGTAGGGATGGATGAGAAGATTGGCATGGATCAGGTTCAGGCGGTGAGCATTGACATGTGGAAAGCCAAATTAAAGCGGTGGAGACGACCCTGCCCAAGGCCAATATTATCCACGATGAATTTCACATGATCGCCTAGTTAGGGCTTCCTCAGACCCAATCTAAATTACGTAATTACAGTGTGTTAGGTGTCATTATTGTACCTTTTAGGCAAATAACCTTGCATATGATAAATTATACATCTCAGTACCAAACCCAATTTGAGGATTTTTCTAATCTCTGCCAACTCGAATTACATCCTGCCAACCGCTGGATTCAGCTGGGAGCGCTGCTGCCGTGGGACCGGATGGTCGAGGTCTACGCCAAACGCTTTTCGCCTAACATGGGCGCTAAAGCAGTAAATCCCCGCTGGGTCATCGGCGCCTTTATCATCAAACACAAGTTGCGGCTCACCGACGAGGAGACGCTGCTAAGCATCTCGGAGAATCTCTACATGCAGGTTTTCCTGGGCCTGGAGACCTATCGGCCCACCCAGCTGTTTTCGCCCACCCTGTTCGTTGAGTTGCGAAAGCGGCTCGGTGAGGATACCTTTGATGAGTTCTCCCGTACGCTGATTACCCTGTCGGAGGACATTGCGGGAGCCCCTGGCGCAGCCGACACTCCATCGGGAAAAGTCAAAGTCGATGCCACCGTAGCCGATCAGTACATTCGCTACCCTACCGATCTGTCGCTTGTCAATGAGGCGAGGGAGAAGACCGAGCGCATTATCGATGAGCTTTGGGAGCTGATGGGCTACCGGCTGCCGGTCAAACCCCGCACCTACCGAAAGGTGGCCCACAAACGGTATTTGAGCCAATCGAAAAAGAAAAAAGCCTCCAGGGCCAGCCTGCGTAAGACCCTGCGGTACCTGCTCAATTGCGTGAAGCGCAACTTGAGGCATATCGACCAGATGCTGGGCATGCTGGATCGCAGGGCGTTTCCGCTGGCCCACAAATATCAGCGTCAGCTGTGGGTCATCCACACGCTGTACGCCCAGCAGCGGGGGATGTATGATGCGGACAGCCGCCGGTGCGACGATCGCATTGTGAGCATTTCTCAGCCCCACGTACGCCCGATCGTGCGTGGCGAAACCGGCAAACGTGTGGAGTTCGGAGCCAAACTTGGTCTGTCACTGTTTGGCGGTTACCTGACCCACCAGACACTCAGCTGGGATGCCTAAAATGAGGCCTCTGACCTTCAGGGTCAGGCGGAAACGTATCGGCTTTTGACCGGTCACTACCCGGAGCTGATTTAGTGTGACAAGATTTATCACACCAACGACAACCGAAAATGGTGTAGCGAGCGCGGCATTCGCATGACGGCCTCGCCCAAAGGACCAAAACCCAAACTCAGCGCTTACGAGAAAAGAAAGCAACGTGATGAATACGCCGAACGAAACCACATAGAGGGGCGCATCGGCAATGCCAAACAGGCGCTTTCACTCAATCAAATCAAAGCCAAACTTTAGAGTACATCCGAGACCTGGATCGCTGCCACCCTTTTTGTGCTGAATCTCTCTGCCTTCGCCGCCCGATCAGGTGTGACTTTTTGAGGAAGCCCTACTTAAGCTACTTGCACCGGCCTATCCAACGTGTTACATAGTTAAATTAGTCATGACCGTTTTACCCGGTTATTGGCAAGTGGAACCGTTGATTCCAAACACCT
The DNA here is from genome assembly GCF_038150125.1 of Rhodohalobacter sp. 8-1. NCBI lineage: Bacteria > Pseudomonadati > Balneolota > Balneolia > Balneolales > Balneolaceae > Rhodohalobacter > Rhodohalobacter sp. 8-1. Next base: position 31,983 of record NZ_JBBVMF010000017.1, read on the forward strand.
TTGGACCAACTCGAAGCCATTGGTTGAGGAAATGGTCGACTCCGGCGATTGTGTGGTTGTAGGAATTGATGATAACGATCCAGGAAAAACCCCATAGCCGTGAGAACGATCTGATCTGCTGGCACTACGATCATACCGAAGGAGAAACGATTAAAGGGATTAATTTTCTCTCGGCGGTGCTTACCACCGACGAGTTGGCGGTTCCCATAGAGATAGAATTTGTTCGCAAGCCCCATCAGGTCCCTGATGACAACGGACAGCTGCATCGCCGCAGTCAGATGACCAAGAATGAGTTATTCCGCTGGATGCTGCGCCACTGCTGGCAGAATACCTAGTTTGAGCACGTGACGGCCGATAGTTGGTTTTCCAGCAAGCAGAACATGGAAATTATTACCCAGAGTTTATACCGTAAATTTGTCATGATGGTCAAAAGTAATCGTTTTGCCGCTCTCAGCTAAGCCGATAAACAGGCTGGATACTGGACATCAATCAAGACGCTGACCGGCCAGGACCAGCCCTTGAGAGTTTGGCTGTGCGGGTTTGACGATCCTGTGCTATTGCTCAAACAAGTCTTCAATAATCGAAGATGGATCGCAGATAGTTCGGCATCTGGTGGCCAGTGACTTGACGTTGAGTGCATCCGAAATAATCGGGATCTATCAAAAACGATGGAAAACCGAGGAATACCATAAGTCCATCAAACAATGCAGCAGTCTGGGAGGCTCTCCATCCCATACACCGGCAACCCAACAAGCGCATTGCGTAGCAGCGATCATCAGCTATGTGAAACTCGAAAAGCTCAAACTTAAAAACAGGATGAACCACTTTGCCTTAAAAAGTCAAATATGGGTAGAGCCTATCCGGCATGCACTGGACTGTATGAGCAAGTTATCCACATCATCACATAAATATGTCTACTTAACAGCTTAAGTACTGCATAACTTCAGTGGTTAAGTAGATACAGCCGGATTCCGGGGCTAAAATAACTTTTTTCAAAAAAATTACAGGGTGTTCTAACATTCAATTGTTCTTACACTAAGTAATAATAATAAAAAAACGGCAGATTGGATTTAAATCAAAAATACTGGGTATTAATACAGCGATTCGTGACCGGAGCGGCCGACAGGGACGAGAAGCGTATTCTGGATAAATGGATGGATCTAGATTCTGAGAACAGAAAGCTTGTTCAAGAGATTAAAGAGATTTGGAAGCTGACCCCATCTGAAGATTTTGACGTGGACGTACAGACTGCCTGGAATGAATTTCACAAAAGAAAAGAATTGACAAGACATAATGCTCCGAAAAAAGCTGACTTTGTAACACGCAAGCCTTCCAAAATGCCTCTTTATATACTAAGGCTTGCAGCAGTTGTTTTGGTCTCCGTTTTTGCCGGTGTATTTGTGCAGTATACGCTTACGAACAATGGTGAGGCCGGGCAGATTTCGGAATTTTATGTAATGCAGAATTTTGAAACTGAAAAAGGTGAAAAAGCCCGTATTACATTTTCTGACGGTACAAAAGTGGTATTAAATTCAGCAAGTTCTATCCGGTTTCCCCAGGAATTTAGCGGAGCAAAACGCGAAGTTTACCTCAAGGGTGAAGCGTATTTTGAAGTAGCTCATGATTCAGATCATCCGTTTATTGTTTATGCTCATGATGCAGAAGTGCAGGTTTTAGGGACGGAGTTTAATGTGCAGGCATGGCGTGATGACGGATCTGTTGAAGTAGTAGTAAGGGAAGGAAAAGTAAGTGTAGGTTCACTAAACAGCGATCTGAAGGAGCCGGCACGTGTGATTTTAACCGATGGATTGTATACAAATATAAAAAATGGAAAAGCTCCTGGTCCGGCGAAAGAAGTAAATGTAAAAAATAGGCTCATATGGACCCATGGTGGGTTACATTTTGAAAATGCGCCATTCAGCAAAGTGATCCGTGATTTAGAAAGACGTTTTAATGTGGAGTTTACAGTCGTTGATGAAGAACTAATGGATATATCCTATACCGGCATTTTTATATATGCAGAGCTAGATGAGGTTATTGCCGTCATTGCAGCATCAATGGATTTCGAGTATGACCGTGATGGATCGAAAATCATCATTCAATAAACAATAAAAAGAATATTAATCTTTGAGTTAACTTTTTTGTATTGTTTTTCAATAATACTTGGAAGCGCTTCCGTTGCTATTGAATGAATTATATTCTGTTTTGTACATCTTTAAGCGTCTTACAGATTCAAAAATCTTTTAATCAGTTAACATTAATATAAAGGGCATACGATATGGATATATATAAATGGCTACAAAAAACTTTTAGATTGGGTTTGATAATATTTCTGGGAGCACTTTTTGTGTTTTCCTCTGAGAATGTTCAGGCAATGCAGGGAGAGGTAGCTTATCGCATGACGAGCAAAGACTTACAGGAGAAGTTCTATGAAACAGAAATTAATAATGAAATTAGTTTGGACCTTCAGGATGCATCCCTGGAAGAAGCCTTTAGAAAAATTGCAGACAAAACAGGTTTTAAACTTACATTCCGTGGTGATATCATAGACAAAAAAAGTATTACCCTTCAGGAGCCTGCTATTTCCGTTAGTGATGCTTTGGAGACTATTTTGAACGGAACGGATCTCATCTATAAAATATCTAAGGATGGATATTTATTAATTGACAGGAAAGAAGAAGTTATATTGGATAATGATTTTCAAATAACGATTGAAGGAAGGGTAACGGATGCCGATACCGGCGATCCTCTACCGGGTGTTACAATCATTGTGCCGGGAACTAATATGGGTACTAATTCAGGTATTAATGGAGAGTACACGTTAACGGTTCCCGAAGGAACTGAGACCTTGGTTTTTTCTTTTGTGGGGTATTTGTCACAGGAGGTTCAGATTAACGGTCGCACTGAAATAAATACTGAACTACAGGAGGAAGTGATTGCAATGGATGAGGCGGTAGTTACCGCATTTGGTCTGCAAAGGGAGCAAAGGTCGCTAGGTACTGCAGTTGGCAGAGTATCAGGTGAAGACCTTGCAGAAATATCTGACATTAATGTTTCAAAATCTTTGTCCGGCCGTGTTTCTGGAGTACAGGTAAGCAGTTCTTCTAGTGGGCCCGGCGGATCTTCCAGAGTGATTATTCGGGGTCACTCATCGCTGGGTGGAAATAATCAGCCTCTGTATGTAGTAGATGGTGTCCCTATAGATAATACAAACAGAGGATCTGCCGGTAGATGGGGTGGATACGACCGAGGTGACGGTATCCAAAATTTCAATCCCAATGATATAGCTGATATATCAGTGCTTAAAGGACCTAACGCATCTGCACTTTACGGACAACGAGGTGCAAATGGAGTTATACTCATTACTACTAAATCCGGAGAAAACAGAGAAGGTATTGGAATTAATTATTCTACTACTGTTACTACAGGTGAACCATGGATTTTACCCGATTTTCAAAATGAGTATGGATTGGGTTCGAATGGAAAGCATCGTTTTTATAATGATGGTAATGGCAATATTATTAGCAGAGCCGATTGGGAAGCGGCAGGATCACCCAGCGGTTATATTCCGCAAATGACTACCATTAATGATGGTATTGAGAGTCCAACAAGCTGGGGCCCAAAAATGAATGGCGAAGAGGTATATACCTGGGATGGCCGACTGGGAACATACAGTCCACAGTCTAATAATGTAAGTGATTTCTTTGACACTCAGACAACGATTGAAAATTCCCTTGGAATTACCGGTGGAAATGAGACTACCAATTTTCGATTGTCAATGGCAAATGTTAGTAACAACGGATTACTTCCGAATCATAATCTTAATAGAACCAATATCTCTTTCAAAGGAGCTCACCAACTTCATGAACGGTTAAGTGCACAGGTAAGTGCAAACTACGTTGTTCAGGATGTACAACAGAGGCCGGCTCTTTCTGATCAGCAGCGAAACGTAATGTATGCATTCCGGTATATGCCAAGAAATACAAGCCTTTCAAGTTTAGATGATTATGAGCTGACTCAGGAGGATATTAACAATCCAAACGGTTTTCACGGTTATTCTTCCGGTCAGTTAATTGAGGGGTATTCACGTCATTGGTCAAATGCAACATTTACCGAGCAGCCTAACTGGAGTGTTAACAACACAAATTTTGAAGATAGCAGGGAACGTATAATGGGACATGTCTCCTTGCAATACGAACTAGCGGATTGGGCTTCCCTATCGACAAAAGCAAGTGTTGATACATATACTGATCAAAATTACAACGATACAGCAATAGGTACCAGAGTAGATGTACCGGGCAGGATGGGAGAGACAGTAGGGCGTTTTCGGGAAATTAACCTTGAAGTTATTGCTTCAGCAGAAAGAGATTTAACTGAAGATATCACTGCCGGAGCAAACGTTGGTGGCAACTATCTAAGCAATCGGTTTAGGCTTGTTGGGCACAATGGTCGCCGTTTTTCAGTTCCTGATCTGTTTACAATCAGCAATACGGAAGATCAAAGAACGAACTTTAATTTGTCTGAATTCGAGATTCACTCAATTTTTGCCTTTGGACAATTTAGTTTCCGGGATTACTGGTATATTGACTGGACAGCCAGAAATGACTGGTCTTCTACGTTGCCAGCAGATAAAGCATCTTTCTTCTATCCATCGATAAGTTCAAATTTTATTTGGTCGGATGCTTTTGAACTGTCAAATAATGTACTTTCTTATGGTTCTCTGCGAGCCTCATGGGCACAGGCCGGTAGTTCGGGCGATCCATATCAGCTTTCCGGAACCTATTCATTGTCTAACCAAACACAGGCTGGGCAACCACTGTCAAGTTTTACCAATACGATTCCTTTACAGGATTTGGAAAATGAGCTGACTACATCCGTCGAAATTGGAACAGATCTTCGATTTTTTAATGGAAGACTGCGAACGGATTTAACCTACTATGATGCTACAACAGAAAATCAGATTCTAAGTATTTCAGTTCCGTCATCATCAGGTTTTACAAATCGTACCATTAATGCGGGTGAGATTACAAACCGTGGTATTGAACTGTTAATTTCTGGTACTGCTATTCAGACCTCTAGTCTCCAATGGGATGTAACCTTTAACTTTGGTTCTAATAAGAATGAGGTTGTTGAACTGGTTGAAGGAGTGGATAGATTTTTATTAGGCCGGGATAGAAACGCCTTGATATTTGCTGATCCGGGAGCACCATATGGAGAGATGTATACTCCAAGTGCAAGATGGCTCAGAGATGAAAATGGAAATCGCATGATTGATCCATCCGGTTTACCGATCAGGGAAAGCGGGCAGTTCAGAATCGGGAATTCTACTCCTGACTGGATTGGCGGTATTACCAATAGGCTAAACTTCAAGGGATTCACTTTTAATTCATTGATTGATATTTCACAAGGTGGTGTCATCTTTTCTCAGTCTAACGTTGTTGAAGCTTTTCACGGAACCACAAAACGAACACTGGAAGGACGTGATGGTACCTTCGTAGCAGAAGGAGTTTCAGCTACATCTGATGGTAATGGTGGCTGGACGTCAACTGGACAGCCAAATAACACTCAAGTGGATGCACAGGATTATTGGGGACGAGTGCTTCCCTCTAACGAAAGTGTTGTTTCTGAAGAGTTTATCGATGATGCAAGCTATGTTGCTCTACGTGAGATAACTCTTGGTTATTCTTTTCCCACTCTGGTTAATCGTCTTCCTTTGGTTAGGTCACTTAGGTTTTCTATTGTAGGCCGTAACCTGTTCTACTTCGAGCGACACACAGATGGGTACTCTCCAGAAGCTGCTACATTTAACGCAAACAGCAGTTCATTGGGTCTGGAAGCTCTTTCTTTTCCCATGGCCAGAACAGTTGGATTTAATCTAAACGTAGGCCTTTAAGGGGAACTCATAATGAAATTTTTAAATATTAAAACAGAAAGAATGATGAAAAATATAGATAAGGTTTTGTTGATGGTATTATCTGCCATGCTCATTATGGTTTCCTGTACAGAGGATTTCGAGGAGCTAAATACTCCTCCTTCTTCTGTAACATCAATAGATCCGGGGTTACAGCTAAGTTATGTGCAGAGAGGAATGATCTATGACAGTGAAAATAATTACTGGAAAACCAATACAATGCAGTACGGAGCATGGGTGCAGCATTGGGGGGTACCGGATCAGAATCAGGCAAGTGCTAATTATATTCCTATGCAGGATTGGTTCAATAGTGACTGGAACTGGCATTATGAATTGCTGAAAGAGCTTTCACAAATTGAAACACTTCTGCTAAATAGTGTGGAAGATCGAAACAAGGATAACCCTGAAATCAGATCTAAACTGGCTATATCAAAAATTCTGAATGTTTATATAGCCGAACGGTTAACGGCTTTGGTGGGAGATGTTCCATATTCAGAAGCGGTCACAGGATTATCAGGTAATACAACACCTGTTTATGATCCACAAGAGGAACTGTATCCGGCTTTACTGGATACTTTGGATCTTTATATTGGTAAATTAAATTCAAATGACTTCACTTATGGTTCTGCTGATTTCTTCTACGGAGGTGATACCGACCAATGGATGAAGTTTGGAAATTCTCTGAAACTGAGAATCGGAATGCGGATGAAATATTCAAATCCATCTGCAGCAGAGGCTGCTGTTACGGACGCGATGAATAGTCCTCTTTTGTCCAGTAATGATGATTCTGCTGTTGTACCTACGTCAGCGGGGGGAGCATCCGATTTCCAGGTTCACCCGATTTTGGCTATCTTCCGCACTCTTGCAGGTAAATCAATGCTTGGTGAAACATTGATAAATACACTGCAGGATAAAAATGATCCGCGTCTGACTCTAATTGCCGAGCCAACTGCAAATTCCAAAGAAAATCCTCCATTGGAGTATCGCGGCTTGCCTCATGGTATGACACCTGCAGAATATGATCAAATCGTAGTTGGAGATTATTCATATCCAAGTAGCAGCATCTTTGTGAATGAAGATCTTGCACGTCCAATGAAAGTATTTATGTACCACGAAGTGGAATTTTTGAAGGCCGAAGCAGCCCTGGAAGGGTGGGGAGCAACACCTGCAGAAGCCCAGGGTTTTCTTCAGAGTGCTATTCAGGCTGAGTTAAGCAGATTTCCTTATGAAGTTCCACAAGCTGATATTGACACATATATTGCCAGTGAAGGGGTATTGTCAGGAACAACTGAGGAGCAATTGGAGCAAATTATGACTCAAAAATGGCTGGCGTTGTTTGATCAGGAAATGCAAAGTTATATTGAATGGAGAAGAACAGGTTATCCTCTGCTTGATCCGGGCAACAATCAGGGTGTTACGAATGGTAACATACCCCGAAGAGGTCTTTATGCTCAGGATGAGCAGTCTCTCAACAGTGAAAATTATCAGGCTGTCCTTACAAGTCAGGGTCCTGACGAGTTAATGACCCGAATATGGATTGATGCGAATACCAATGATGGCCAGCAATAATTGCTGAATTAAAGTTTGATTAAGTAAGAAAATAGAGACAAGATCTAAAGATCTGTCTCTATTCTTTTTTAGATACATATTTTAATAAACCAGGTTCAGTTAATAAACGTAGAATAATGTATAATTTTAAGGTAATTTTAAATTATATAATGAATAAGAAAGTATATTTTGGTCAATACTAAGTTTTCTTTTACGAAATCAATAATTCCATACAGTAAAAGGCTGGTATTTGGAGCTTTGCTTATTATCTCAACAAATTTTTATAGCTGCTCCAATACGGAAAATAATGATACGGCAGTAGATCTGATGAGAACCTATGAGCCAAAAACATATATTGTATACAAAACAGATGATCCGATTACAGTTGATGGCATCACTGATGAGGAGATCTGGAATTCATCTGAGTGGACCGATGATTTTATAAATTTGGCAGGTGATTTATCCATCAGCCCGGAATACCGGACTAAGGTGAAATTGCTCTATGATGATAATTATCTCTATGTTGCCGGTGAAATGGAAGAGAGTGATATATACGGTACAATGACTGAGCGTAATTCTCGCTTATACCTGGATAATGCTCTTGAAGTTTTTATAGATCCCGACGGGGATACCCATAACTACGCCGAGTTTCAGATTAATGCATTGAGTACTATCTGGGATCTGTTGCTCACAAAGCCTTACCGGGATGGTGGAAGAGGGATCAGTCAGTGGAACCTGCTGGATTATCAGAGTGCCGTTTACCTCGATGGTGATATTAATAATCCGGAATCTGAAGACAGAAAATGGACTACAGAGATTGCTCTTCCTTTAGCTGCTATTTCAGAGATAAATTCTGGAAAACGTACGATTGAAAGCGGAGTACAGTGGAAAGTTAATTTCTCCCGTGCACAAAGGCGGCTCGATGTAGCAGATGGTAGCTATAAATTGAGAATAAATCCGGATACGGATCGGCCATTTGACCCTGATTTTTATGTATGGTCGCCTCAGGGAGTGAATAACATACATATTCCTGAGATGTGGGGAATTATGCAGTTTTCTGAAAAAATTGCAGGCCAGGGTAAGGATGATTTTATCTGGAACCGGAATGAAGAGTTGAAATGGGCATTACGACAGGTCTATTACAGAATACATGACTATTACAGAGAACATGGTGAATTTACTGACTCGCCTGAATTATTGAACATTGTAGAGATAACGGTTGATGATTACAATTTTGATCCAAAAATTATGATTACCGAAACAATGTTTGAGGTATCCACACCGGGATTTGACGGAGAAACAACCTGGTATATCAGCGAGGATGGAAAAGTCTGGAATGAATAACAGCTTTTAAAATTCAGTTTAGGAGCTCATTCCATATCTATAAAAAAGTTGACTGATATTCATTCAGGCAACTTTTTTATAATTAATTGATTAACAATCACCTACCTGATTAATTGAACCTGAACTGAACCGTTTCTTAGTTCAGGCAAGGTAATAAACCCATCTTCCGGATTAAACTGATCCCATTCACTGCCGTTAATCGAAACTGATCTTATTTTAACTTCAGAATCTTCAACGAGATTGGGATATAACCTTTTTCCACCTTTTGAAGAATTAATTTTAAAATAGAGGGTTACAGGTTTATTCTGCACCCATAAGTTTAAATAGAGATAGTTTAGCAATCCATGCTCCATGGAATGGTAAGATGTTTTTGAACGAACCGCTTTGTTCCCATTTTCTATCTCCCCGTTAATTCCAACGCTTAAATAGGCGGCTCCAAACTCTTTATCGATAAAATAATTATTCCAGAAATCTGCACCCTGCTGAAACCGGTCGAGATGGAGTTGATCTTCAGTAATGCGATACAAATAGAGTTCAAGCATGTTGCCATAAGCCTGCACCCACCAGGGAGTGGATTCAGCTTTTTCGTCAATGTTTGCCATTGAAAAATTATGGTGCCAGGCCCCTGTTTGTTCATTAAAGGTAACCTCATAAAGTCGTGGATAAAGCTCCAGTGCTTTTTCTTTATAAGATTCATTACCGGTCAGAAGGTGAAGCCTTAAGAGAGTCCAGACAATTTCCAGGTTGTGGCCCACATTAATTTTATCACTTTGTTCCATATTAACCTGCCACTGTTCATCAAAACTTCCCATGAGCCATTGTTCTTCCGGAGAAATCATTTTATCTAAAATCAGGTCAACTCCGTCAGTCATTTCGTTGAGATACTGATCATTTTTTGTGACTGGATAAAGGTAAGCCAGGTAACCCGATAGAGGAGCAAGCTGAGGGGTAGCCCTTTTGGAAGGATCCTTAACTGTCAGGTCGCGATTGAGTGCATTAATGTAACCGCCATGCTGTTCATCAAGTGCGTGGGTGTTTAAAAGTTCAATTGATTCCTGAATGTATTCAAGCACTGTTTCGTCCAGAGTTACCACATAATACATAGCTAAACCGGTTACGGCATAAAGCTGCATGAACATCCCCTTATCGAGATCAACCGGGTTACCCTCTTCATCTATTTCATTGTACCAAAGACCGTATTCCGGATCCCATCCATACTCTATCATGTATTCGATAATTTGGGTGGCTAAGTCGAGATATTTATCCTCACCTGTGAGCAGATATGCGGTTGAATAGCTGAATATATGCCGGGAAACCATGCCGGGATTTTGATTGGTACTTCTGAAAGGTTCCCACTCCCGGTCCATATAAGTTGGAAACGTATTTGTTTCTGTGTTAAGTCCGTTTTGGGTCCATGGTGTGATAATGTCATCAATAGCCTGGGTTTTCCAGAAATCACCATCCATTTGTGGATTCGGCTGACGAACATCTTTCGTTGAACATCCTCCCGATATTATTATCAAAAATAGAAAAGTGATTGTCGATTGTTTAATTGAGCTCATAAGGTTTTTAATATTAGTTGTTGACAGATTAGTCTAGTATTACTTTAATGATGATTGATGCCGGAGATATAATTGGGTGTTATTTTTTAAAAAAGTTCAGGTAAAGAAATATGCTTTAGACAATCGTTATACGCAGATTAATTGAATTCATGAATCCAGCCTCTTAAAGTTTTCAGGTCTTTTTGAATTCCGTTAAGAATCTTTTCTCTTCCGGTGCTCAGTGAAGTTGCTCCATGTTCTGCTCCGCCCAGCGGATATTCATAGTGAATGGAAAGAGGTGCATTGATGGAAAATTGTTTTAACATTTCAAAAAAGAGGTTAAAATCTACCATTCCCTCTCCAAGAGGAACATTTTTGATTTGCCACCCATCTTCCTTTTTAACCCAGTGAAAATCTTTGATATCCATCGTTCCGATATAGGGAGAGATTAATTCGAGGTCAAGCGGCCAGGAATTGGCCCCTTCAACAGTAGCATGCCTGATATCATATTGACATCCAATCCATTTATTATCTATGTCTTTCAGTACATACCACAGATCCCAGGCCGAAGCACCAAAACTTGTACCTGAGTGATTCTGATAGTCAGCCTTGATATCATATTGTTTATTCAATGAAGCCAGTCGATTTAATCTTTCTTTGAACATCTCAAGATTTTCAGGAATGCTGATTTTTTTATTGTAGGGAATCCAGCCCAGCCGGTAATTTTGAATGCCCAGTTTTCCAGCGGTTTTTAGAGTCGCATCCGTATGTTCTTCATTTGCAGCGGTAACGGCAGTACTAATCATCGGAATTTCGAGGCCGGCATCCCTGACTGCTTTAACAGCTCTTGGCAAATCCTGAGTGACCCGTTCAGGCAGTACATGTCCCCCGGGCCTGACCGTCAGGTCCACACCATCAAAACCGAGCTCCGCCGCAGTTTCTGCCATTTCAGGATAGTCCAGCCATTGCAGATGTTTAGAGAATATTGAGATATTGAATTCAGTATTTACTGGACGCCTTGCAGAATAAGTCCCGTTGGAATCCGTTTTTTCAGGGTTTTTAATCGGAGGTAAGCCTGTAATCCCGGCAGCTGCTAAAATAGATTTATAAATGAATTCTTTTCTGGTTGTATTCATGTTTTAAACAGCCACGAAAGATGGTGATATTGTCAATGTAATTTTAAGTAGTTATTATAAGAAAAATCAATGTTTATTGAACCTTAATATTTCAGATAATTACACACCAAAAGTGCCTCGAAAATGTTAAATTCAGAGAGATGTCTATATTTTATGAATAGGCATGGAATCAGTTTTCTGATTATCAGGGCCATTTGAAAAAGTCCTTTAAGTTTTAAGCAGCAGACAAATCATTACATTTGGGATATGAGCATTACTAACAGATACATAATTACCCTTATTTTTCCGGTTCTGTTTTACTCCTGCACAGCAGAAAAGCCATCTGTTGCAGGGCAAGAAAATGAGACAGAGACGGTAACCGGGGATAAGATTCCCGGAATGCCTGCTGCAGACAGTTCAAAAACTAAATTAAGCGGCGATTTTGTTGATCTGAATAGCTACGTTTCAGCAGATGATGTACGCCTCACAAATTTATTAAATCTGAGTAACCTGTCAGAAAACCCTGATTCAGGATTGTTATTTACAGGTTCCGGTGGGGAAAGTGAATCACTCCATGGCAGAAAAGAGCCGCTTTATGTAGTAGATGATGTACCCGTTGATTTTACAAGAAAAGCGAGTGCCGGTAAATGGGGAGATTCGGAGTACCAATCGGCAACAGATATAGCATCCCTTGAAAAAGAGTCGGTTGAAATTCTGTCAGGTGAAAAAGCGATTGAGCTATATGGTGAGAAAGGGAAACATGGCGTGATACTTATTACGACCAAAGGTGGAAAGAAAAGAGAGATTAGTTATATCGAGAGTTCTGGTGATACGACCTATACAAGAGAAGATGCCGCTTCGATGGGTATGATGGATTTAATAAAGGAACAGGAAGACAAAAAAAAGAATAATTAATAAGTCTATGCAGCAATTTTTCTGGTCTGTTACCCTATTCACATTACTTGTTACTACAGTGCAGGCTCAATCGGTCAGAAATGACGGACAGCTATTCACGTTTTTAGAACCGGAACGTACAAATATTCATTTCAGTAATGATATTCCGGAAACCCAACATCTGAATATTCTAACCTACGAATATTTACATAACGGTGGGGGGGTGGCTGTCGGTGATCTTGATAATGACGGGACTCCCGAAATCTTCTTTACCGGTAATTTTGTGGAGAACCGGCTATACAAAATGAATGGTGATATGACTTATGAGGAGATTGCCGCAGACGCTGGGTTGCTGGGTAACCAGGGATGGGATACCGGTGTGACTATGGTTGATATTAATAATGACGGCTATCTGGATATATACATAGGCCGTTCGGGCCCTCTTTCACCCGAATTACGGGCCAATGAACTCTATATCAACAATGGTGATATGACCTTTACGGAAAGAGCAGCTGAATACGGACTGGACGATCAGGGATATGCCACACAGGCTGTTTTTTTTGATTACAATGGGAATGGATTGCTGGATATGTATCTTCTCAATCACAATATTCGACCCATGGAAGGATTTGACCCGGCTGAGGTAGTTGTGCAGCGGCATCCCTATGCAGGTGATAAATTGTATAAAAATACCGGGGATGTATTTGTGGAGGTCAGTGAAGAGGCCGGTATTATCAGTAACCCGGTTGGCTATGGCCTGGGTGTTGCCGTTGGAGACGTCAACAACGACGGCTGGCCGGATATTTATGTGGGTAATGATTTTCTTGAAAGAGACTATCTCTATATCAATAACGGGGATGGAACCTTTACTGAAAAACTAAAGGATGCCATGCCGCATACCGTGCAATTTTCCATGGGAAATGACATTGCTGATTTTAATAACGACGGATGGCTGGACCTGCTGGTGACAGATATGATTGCTGAAGACAATTATCGCCAGAAAACGAATATGACAGGGATGGATCCCACCACGTTTGGGTATATGGTCGAAGATGGGTTTCACTATCAGTACATGATCAATACGCTTCAGATGAATAACGGCAACGAAACATTCAGCGACGTTGGTCAGCTTGCGGGTGTTTCAAATACCGACTGGAGCTGGGCAGCTCTCATGACCGACTTCGACAACGACGGGTTTAAAGATATTTTTATTGCCAACGGATATTATAAAGAGGTGGCGGATAAGGATTACAATGTATTTGAAGATGAAATCCTTGACAGAATCAGAAGTGATGAAAGCCTGAGTATACTCGATTTTATGGGAGAATTGCTTGATAGTATCCCTTCAACGCCCATTGAAAATTATATTTTCCGAAATAACGGAGACCTGACGTTCTCAAAAAAAATTGAAGAGTGGGGCATGAACCAAAGCGGGTTTTCAACGGGGGCAGCTTATGCCGACCTGAATGGTGACGGGGCTCTGGACCTGGTGATTAATAACGTAAATGGAAAACCCTTTGTGTATTTAAATAACGGTACGGAAGGAAATTATCTTAGAATTAAACTGAACGGGCCCGAAACGAACAGGAGCGGACTTGGAAGCCGGGTGACCATTCAAACCGATAACGGGCAGCAGATGATTGAGCACTATATGTCCAGGGGATTTCAGTCATCAGTTGAAGATATACTTCATTTTGGGCTGGGAGATAGTGAGGAAGCAGATGAACTGAAGATCAGGTGGCCGGATGGAAAAGTGCAAACACTGGAGAATATATCAGTAAATCAAATATTGATACTGAATTACAGTGATGCCACTGAAGGACCAAATGAGCCTTTCGAAAATAGAACCACGCTTTTTGAAGATATTACTGAAAAAGCAGGTTTGAATCACCGGCACAGGGAAAATGAGTATGTGGACTTTGAACGTCAGCCGTTGCTGCCGCACAGATTGTCGAAATTAGGCCCGGGTATAGCTACCGGTGATGTGAATGGAGACGGGCTGGAGGATTTTTATATAGGCGGAGCACATGGGGAAAGCGGTACGCTGTATCTTCAGGATGAAAACGAAACATTCCATGCTTCGGATTCGCAGCCCTGGGAGGCAGACAGCCAAAGTGAAGACATGGGAGCTGCCTTTTTTGATGCAAACGGGGATGGAAGCCCTGATCTGTATGTTGTGAGCGGGGGATATGAATTTGAACCTGATTCGAATGAACTTCAAGACCGGCTTTATCTGAATGACGGAAAGGGAGGCTTTGAAAAGGCTGCAGGTGCTCTGCCGGAAATGCTGACGAGCGGTTCTGTGGTTATACCGGGTGATTATAATGGCGACGGGCAGACAGATCTTTTTGTTGGGGGCCGCGTAGTTCCGGGCAATTATCCCGAAGCACCAAGGAGTTATATTTTAAGAAATGATCAGGGTCAGTTCAGCGATGTAACAGCTGATATAGCGTCGGGCTTATCAGAAGCAGGTATGGTTACGGATGCAATTTGGACAGATTACAATAATGACGGGTTTCTGGACCTTATCATTGTTGGGGAGTGGATGCCCATTCTGATCATGGAAAACAGAGAAGGGGTATTCAGAAATGCAACTGAGGAAGCCGGGCTTTCTGAGAGCAGTGGCTGGTGGTTCAGTATTGCTGAAGCCGGACTAAACGAAGATGACAGGATGGATTATGTTGCCGGAAACCTGGGTTTAAACTACCGGTACAAAACGTCTGAAGAGGAACCCTTTCAGATATTCAGTCATGATTTTGATGAGGATGGAGATAATGAAATAGTGCTTGGATACTATAACGACGGAACCCTCTATCCGCGTGCCGGAAAAGAGGCAATGGAACGAGAGATACCGTTCCTCGAAGAGAGAGCCCCCACTTTTCATGAATTTGGCTTGTCTACACTCTCTGATCTATTCGGAGAACAACTTTTAAATGAATCGTTGCACTATCAGGCAAGAACTTTTGAATCTTCATATCTGGTAAATAACGGTGATGAAGGATTGGATCGAATTCCTCTGCCAAATATGGCACAAATTTCAGCGGTTAAAGGGATTATCTCAGATGATTTTGATGGCGATGGAATCCGGGATTTTTTAATCGCCGGTAATTTTTATGCAACTCACTCACGAACGCCCAGAAATGATGCGGGTATAGGCTTGTATTTAAAAGAGGAAAGTGACGGATACCTGATGCCTGTCTCCGCCACAGAAAGCGGATTCTATGCTGGTGGGGATGTAAAGGGGCTGGCCGCAATAAAACTGGGAAGGACCGGAACCACAGGAATATTGATTCCCAAAAATGATGATTTTCTTCAACTGATAAAAGTAAAGAGTTTGCCCGGAAATTAGCAGCAGATTTATCTCTGTTATAATCCTGATGCTAAAAACTTTCATCGTACTAATACAATTTACCGATCTGATATTATAATACTGAATTGCCATAGCATGAATTTTTCAAACTAATTTTGAAGAAAGTTGTCTAACCAAATGCAGTACATTGAGTTGTATCAATATTTAAGGGTTAAAACGAATAACAGAGTGTTTTCCGGCGCTCCGAGCGAAGCGATTCCCACGAAGTGAAATTTGTCCCTCAGCATCGTTCACCATGGGTACGCCTTTGGCAGAAGCTAAAATAGCTTGTTCCAAAGTCCGTCAGCTGATGGATGTCTGCACTGCCATTTTACCTAAGCCTGCTATTCGAAACCTTGGCGTAGTAAAGCCTTGTTGAGTCCCGAATGCTCAGGATTGGTGAAATATCCGGGTTTGGGGCGATTTAACTACCATATTATACGGCTGAAAGCTTTTATACTCAGAGGGGTTGTTATGCACTATTCAATGATCCCATTCACTACTACATAAACCAATAATGATGGATAAATTATGAACAGAAGAAGTGCAATAAAAAATATAGGTCTGGGATTAACCGGATTTTCTGCTAGCGCAATGGGCAATTTTTCATTAGGGAATGATCCATGGGTCGATAAATTCAGGAAATCCACAAACGGGTTACCGGATCTGAAAATAACCAGTGTAAAAGCAATTCCGGTTCAGCCGGGCAGTATCGAGCTGGTCGTCGTAAAAGTTGAAACGAGTGAACCAGGCCTCTATGGTTTAGGGTGTGCTACATTCCGGCAAAGAGCTCATGCGGTCGTTTCGGCCGTTGATGATTACCTTCATGACTTTTGTGTAGGGAAAAGTGTTAATAACATTGAAGATATGTGGCAAATGTGTTACCAGAGTTCATACTGGCGCAATGGTCCGGTGTTGAATAATGCATTAAGCGGACTCGACCAGGCCCTTTGGGACATCAAAGCAAAGCGTGCCAACATGCCACTTTATGAACTATTGGGTGGCAAGTGCCGGTTTGCAGCCGATACTTATGCACATATGAGCGGGAACAGCCCTGAAGAAGTTGTTGAAAATGTTCAGGGTGCCATGGAGGACGGATACCGGCATATTCGGATTCAGCTGGGCGGCTATACGGGTCCATCGGATCAGAATCCGGACTTTAAAGATGCCGGCTTTGGCCATGAAAGAGATCAGTTTATGGACCAGAGAGCTTATGTGAAAGCTATACCTGAAATGTTTGAAGCCGTGAGGGTAGCCTGTGGTGAAAACGTAGAACTTCTTCATGATATACATGAGCGTATTCAGCCGATGGATGCCATCAATATGTGTAAAGCACTTGAAGAATACAGGCCGTTTTTTATTGAAGATCCACTTTCTCCGGAGAATAACGACTATTTTCCAATGATGAGACAGCATACAACGGTACCCATCAGTATGGGCGAGCTTTATAATAACCCTCACGAATGGATCGGGCCCATGAGCAAACGATGGTTTGATTTTATCAGGATTCATGTGTCGCAAATCGGTGGAATTACTCCTGCAATGAAAGTGGCACGCCTGGGAGAATGGTTTAATGTGAAAACGGCGTGGCATGGCCCCGGAGATTGTTCGCCGGTAGGGCACGCCTGTAATACCCATATGTCTCTGGCTACCTGGAATTTTGGTATCCTGGAAATGACGGCGGGTATTATGAATGAGAGGCTTCAGGAAATATTCCCGGGTTCACCGAGAATTGAAAATGGGTATGCCATGGTAAATGAGGCACCCGGACACGGTGTGGATATAAACGAAGAAGAAGCTGCAAAATATCCTATTCAGGATGTGCAGCTGAATACCTGGACACAGGTCCGAAAATACGACGGGACGCCCATCAGACCGTAAAAGTGCATCCCATCAATGAAACAGTTGTCCCTTAATCCTCTCTCTGATAGAGATAAGGGATGATTGTATCATTGTTTCTTGCCAGTAAAATGAGCGGGCCGACCCGGCTGGGAAGTACCATCATTTCACGGACTTCTCCCACACCCGAGAAGCCGGTATCTTTTGATCCGAGCGGAGTAAATCCAAAATTACCATCGCCTTTTAGTAATACGCCTTCACCGGCCACAGGCCCGTTTTCAGGAATAACTCCATAGTTATTACCTGCTGCCAATATATCTGGAATACTGTCCTGGTCGAAGTCGGCTACAATCATATCATAGACAGGGGCAATCTGAGCAGTCCGCGGGAGGGGAATCTGTTCAAAGGTTCCGTCTCCGTTATTCTTAAATACAGTGGATTCGAAAGTTTGTGCGGAAACCTGGTAGGCATTATTGATTTGCCGGTTCGTCAGTATATCACTGATGGTCGCATTTGAATAGGATTCATAATCAGGAAATTGATCTTCCAGATCCGGTAACTGCCGGAGCAGCCGGTCTCTTCCGGGAAGCGGGTAGCGGCTGCCGTCTGTAACATGAGTAATGATTGGATCCGTAAATCCATCCCCGTTGAAATCGTCTGCATAGAGCCTGACAGGCTCTTCAGGGGAGGTGTTTAATAGTGAATTCAGGCCGCGGTTGCCGGCTATTAAATCGATATAGCCATCTCCGTTTAAATCGGCTGCCTTCAGGACATTCCACCAACCTGAACTTTGTTCTAGCCCCGATTCTGAGGTAATTTCAGTAAATGTGTGATCTTCCGCTTTTTTAAAGATACGGACCGGCATCCATTCTCCCGTAATTATCAGCTCTGCCTGATCATTGTTATCAATATCAATCCAGGCGGCACTATTTACAATTCCCGGATTCAGCAGTTCCGGTGAAGCCTGTTCAGTAATATCTGTAAATCGCCCGTTATCATTTCTGAGCAGGTAACTTCTGGGAGGTGTAGGGTATTGATTGGTATGAACCCTGCCACCCACAAAAAGATCTGAATCCCCATCTCCGTCATAATCATGGGCAATCACCGTACTTCCACTGCTGGCAATCGGCGGCAGGGCATTTCGGGCATATTCAAATGATCCGAATCCATTATTCAGATACAATCGGTCCTGGTAAACAGATCCATCCGTGGGATTGGAATATTCTCCGCTTACCACATACAGGTCGGGGTGGCCATTACCATTAGCATCAAAAAAAAGTGCATCCATATCTTCATACTCGCGATGCTCCTCAAAAGCCGGAACCTGTACTTCAGAGAAACGCCCGTCAGTTTGCTGCAGAAACAGTTTTGCCGGCTGCCCCGGGCCGCCGCCGATAAACAGATCTGCGAGGCCATCATTATTTACATCTTCACTTACCATTGCCGGGCCAAGATTCGACATGGTATGAGGCATAAGAATGGTGTTTATTCTGTCGAGGGCAAAACTTCCCTGGTGAGTATAATCCAGGCCAAGTGCCACCTCATTGAGAGGCAAAAACATTTGATATTGCTCTTCATCAGTCTCCTGAGGCTGGCTGTTTATTGCTTCCTCCTGATTAATTGTGATGGTTTGATTGACGGTAATATCCTGAAGCGTCAGGATTGATTGATCTGGCCAGATAACTTCAATTTCTGCCTGTTCCAGGTCGTTAAGGCCAAACAGCAATACCGGATCAACGGATGATTGAAATCCCCGGACAGGGAACGCTTCCTGGTAGTATCTTTCACCATTATTACCCGTAACGGTAACTTTTGAACCAACCCCGTACGAATTTTGCCCGGATCCCTGCAGGCGAATTTTCAGATAGTTGTTATTATTTAGTGTCCGTGAATTATTTTTAAATATAAAGGGCTTTTCATTGATGTTGTTCACAATCAGATCAAGGCTCCCGTTATTGTTGAGATCCGCGTATGCTGCCCCGCCGGATACGGCATTTTGATCTACTCCCCACTCACCGGATACATCTTTAAAGTTCAGGTCCCCGGAATTTTGAAAGGCAAAGTTATGGAGCTCCACTCTTTCCATTTGTTCAACCAATTCATATAAAATATCAGGGTCATCCGGTAACGATTCTCCGGGATATTGTTCCCACAGAATATCGTTCAGATAGTCCAGATTTGTATAAAAACGGGGAAACCCATTGGTTACAAAAAGGTCTTTGAAACCGTCATTATCAAAGTCAGCCAGAAGTGACGCCCAGCTCCAGTCGGTGGCAGCAATCCCGGCCATCCGGCCGATTTCGGTAAAAGTACCGTTGCCGTTATTCAACTGGAGTGTATTTCTCATATTCTGACGGTGGTAAAGGGGCGTTATCTGATCATACATACTGTAGTCGGGAGTTTTAAAGACCCTTCGCCTGGTAAAGTCATAGGGAAGCATATCCAGTACAAATATATCAGCCCATCCGTCATTATTAATATCTGCAATATCGGAACCCATTGAGAAATAGGAGGTGAGCTGAGTTCTGGACTGTATTTGTTCGCTGAAAGTCCCGTCACCCTGATTCATATAGAGATAGTCTTTCTCGATAAAATCGTTGGTGACAAAAATATCCGGCCAGCCATCTTTGTTAACATCAGATACAGTAGCACTTAACCCGAATCCAATAGGATTTTGTTCAATTCCTGCTTCAGCCGAGACATCCGTAAAACTCCCGTTGTCATTTCTGTAGAGTTTATCACCGGCTTCGGTATCAACCTGTTCACGAATAGCTGTCAGGTCAAAACCGGAGAGCGGTTTAACGGAGTAATTCACAATAAAGAGGTCTAAATCCCCATCACGGTCATAATCAAAAAAATTGGCCTGGGTACAGTAACCCGTATCATCTAATCCATACTCAGCTGCACTCTCGGTAAAGGTGAGGTCGCCATTGTTGATAAAAAGTTTATTTCTGCGGTCCTCCTCTTCAACTTTTCCGGCCTTGCAGACATAAATATCCAGGTTTCCATCCCCATTGATATCAGCCATCGTTGTTCCGGCAGACCAGCCGTCGGCATCAGTAACACCGGCAGACTCTGTAATATTTTCAAACTGATAATCACCCCGGTTAAGATATAGTGCATTTTCTCCGCGGTTTGCAGTAAAATAGAGATCGGGAAGTCCGTCGTTGTTGATATCACCAACAGCTACTCCTCCTCCGTTATAAAAAAATTCAGTTTCAAGAATATTACTTCCGGGTCCTTCCGGCAGGCTGTTTTCAAAATCAATACCAGTCTGTTCAGAAGGAACCAGTTCAAACAGGGTAGGAGTTTCACTTTGACAACCCAGAATCACTGAAAATGGAATAAATACAATAATATAAATGATGGCTTTAATAGATACGATTCGGTTCATTATAAATTCAGATTTAAACTAAGTACCGTTCAGGAATGGAAAATTCTTTTCTAAATACCTGTGACTCTACCGTCTTACCAGGATGATATTTTTCTTCAAATGATTATGAATAGAATAAATACCTGTTTTGAGTTGGACTGTTATTTTAAGTCAGAAAACTCAAAATAATACGATTATAAATATAAAGACAATTTACCGGTATGCTCCGGATCACATTGAGAAAATATTTTGGGGTTTTAAAAGAGATTAATGATTCCTGGTCCGCGAAAATTTAAAAATAAACACACTTATAATTCAGGATTTCATTTTATGAACGGGCAGGATATATAAAAATTAAAACCTTTGAAAACCACACGTAATAGTATCATACACTTTGTGAAAATTAAATTTCATTTTGAATATTCCCCACTCCTATTAAATTCCATGAGGATGATTTTAAATAAAAGTATCATGAATAACCTGTCATTTTAAATTATTTTATGACCTGTTCTCAAGCTACACACCAATATAGTTTTTTCTTTAAAATCAAAAGGATACATCAAGGTATATTTTCAGCGTGTATCACACTTTTATTGTTGATCCCAGCTGCTTTGCAAGGTCAGGATGAATCGTATGACCTGTTGCTTAAAGGGGGACATGTAATAGATCCCAAAAATGAAGTTGATGGGGTGATGGATATTGCTATTATGGATGGCAGGATTGCCAGTGTTGGCAGCCAAATAAGTGCAGAGAGAGCCAAAAATATTGCCGGCTACTATATTACACCGGGACTCATCGATATTCATGCACACCATTTTCACGGAACCAAACCTAACCAATATTTAAGCAACAGTTTTACAGCTCTGCCACCGGATGGTTTTACATTCCGTGCGGGAGTAACCACGGCCGTTGATGTGGGCGGGTCCGGATGGAAGAATTTTGATCTATTTAAGGAACAGGTTATCGAACGGTCCCAAACCCGGATTCTTGCATTTATTAATATAGTTGGCAGTGGAATGAGAGAGGTTGTGCCATTTGAACAAAACCTCGATGATATGAATCCGAAAATGACAGCGATGGTTGCTAATCAGAACCCTGAAATTGCAGGCATTAAAATCGCTCATTATATTGGCCATGAATGGGAACCTTATTTCAGGGCAGTGGAAGCGGCAGAACTGACTGATTTACCGGTTATGGTTGATTTTGGTGAGGCCGAACCCGTTTTAGAGTTAAATTATTTGTTTCAAAATGTTCTGAGGTCGGGAGATATCTATACACATACGTATTTTGGTAGCATTACCGGTGAGGTGGGTCGTCAGTCTGTAATTGATGAAAATGGTATTCTTCGGCCGGGAATTTCAGAAGCCAGAGAAAAAGGGATTATTTTTGATGTGGGTTTTGGCGGCGGTAGTTTCTTTTTTGATATTGCAGTTCCTGCAACCAATCAGAATTTTTGGCCGCATACGATCAGTACGGATTTACATACGGGCAGTATGAATGGCGGTATGAAAAATATGCTGAATGTAGTTTCAATATTCCTGAACCTGGGAATGAATTTACAGGAAGTCATTAAAGCTTCAACCTGGACGCCCGCTCAGGTAATTCTGCGTGAAGATTTGGGTCATTTAAGTGTAGGGGCAGAAGCAGATGTTGCCGTATTAATCTGCATGAGGGCGATTTTGGATTTCAGGATTCCAGCGAATTGATGATACGGGGAGACCAAAGGCTTGAAACAGAACTAACTCTGAGGGCCGGCAGAATTGTCTATGACCGGAATGGTATAGCCACAGAAGAATGGATGGAGTAAATAATCGATATTTTGATCATAAATAACTGTAAAATATAATTTTAAATAACTTATAAACTAAAATTTAACTGAATTGCAATCACTATGGATATAAAAGGAAAAACGTCACGCCGTTCAATGATCAAATCGATGTTTGCAACAATCTTTGCAAGCGGGGCCGGGATGTTTGGGTTTACACAGGCAGCCTCAGCTAATGACAAATCCATAACAAGGATACCGGAGAATGAACAGGGATCAACCCCTCTTTTTTCGGGATCTGTGACCCATGGAGGGTTGGTTTACATTGCCGGAAAAGGCTATCACGAAGAGGGGGATATTACACTGCATACAACAGAGGTTCTTGATCAGCTGCAGGAAGAGCTTGAAAAGGCTGGTTCTTCGATGGAGAAAGTATTGAAGGTTAATGTTTACCTGGCAGATATGGCTGACTATTCCAAAATGAATGATGCCTATCGCGGACGATTCGGTGAAAACCCTCCGGTTCGTACTACAGTAGCCTGTTATGGCGGAATTCCGGGAAGCTCTTTGGTTGAAATTGACTGCATAGCAGCACTGGACGATTAATCCTGATATGCATGGCCATAGAATATAACTCTCAGGAAAATAATTCAGCCTGAAGTGAGGGATTTTAAATTCTCGAAAATATAGAGATTGGAAAAATGGATTTTTCAATGCCCTCTAAGAGTCAATTACATGATAACATTCAATATAAAACAAAAAAAATATAATGAAGTTAAGCAGACGGAAAATGATCAGAATCCTTGCCGGTGTACCCTTGCTTGGCGGTCTTGGTATTCTGGGAGCCGGCGGTTGTGCAAGTACGGGGCAGTTAAGTCGTAATTTGGAAAAGAGGGATCTGTTTGAAGAACTGGGAATTGAACCGATTATAAACGGCCGGGGTACGCTTACCTATCTGTCAGGTTCACTGATGCAGCCCGAAGTAGTTGAGACGATCAGTGCTACATCAACCCGATATGCCAATCTGAATGAAGTCCAGGATAAAGTCGGCTCGCGTATTGCAGAACTGTTGAATTGCGAAGCAGCTATGGTAACTTCCGGGGCAGCCGGAGCCTTAACACTTGGTACGGCAGCAGCCATTACCGGTACTGATGAAGAGCTGATTCGCAATCTGCCGGATATCCCGGGTCCCCGCAGGGAAGTGATCATACAGAAAAATCACCGTTATGGTTATGACCATGCGGTTCGGAATACAGGTATTAAAATGGTGGAAGTGGAAAATGCCCGTGAAATGGTGCAGGCGATAAATGACCGCACTGTAATGGGATTGTTCTTTAATGCGGCGGCCCAGTTCGGCGGATTTGAGCATAATATTGGCCATGAAGAATTTGTAGCCATTTGTAAACGCCATGGTATTCCCAGTTTTATAGATGCGGCTGCAGATGTGCCGCCCGCCTCGAATTTGTTTCTCTACACCGAAATGGGATTTGATCTGATTACCTTTTCAGGTGGAAAGGCAATTCGCGGACCACAAAGTGCCGGACTGTTGTATGGCCGGAAAGACCTGATTGAGGCAGCTAAGCTTAATCATTCGCCACATTCAAATACATTGGGACGCGGATTAAAGGTGAATAAAGAGGAAATGTTTGGAATGCTGGTTGCGCTGGAACTCTACCTGGAAAAAGATCATGACGCCGAGTGGAATCAATGGCTGGACTGGAATGAACAAATTGCGGAAAATGCAAAAACAGTTCCTACTGTTCATAGTGAAATTCATGTAAATGACGGCCCGGCAAATCATTTTCCCGATTTACGATTGAGCTGGGACCAAACACAGGTTAAAATTACCCCGGATGAAGCGGCAGATGCCCTAAGTAAAGGAACCCCGCCCATTTTGGTTTCATCAAGAGGTGATTCGCTCAGCATTACAGTTTCAATGATGAAACCGGAACAGGTAAATATTGTAGCCCGGAGGGTGAAAAATGTGCTTGAGGAGGCTGTTTGATAAAAAGATCCGCAATGTCTCACTGAGACATTGCGGATCTGAGTTCGAAGTTTAAATTCGTTTTTGAGAAATGGTATTTCTAAAAAAAGTTCAGAATGTGAGAGTTTATCCACATTCCTTAGAAGCAAGTAGCTTACTGCTTCTATGAGAAATACCATTTCTTTTCGACTCTGTCAATCCTGATGGGCAAGCTCTTTACCGTGGGAAATTTCTGTTCCCAGCACCTTAAGGAATTCAGCGAGCCATTTTTGATGTCCGGGCCATGCGGGGGTTGTCACAAGATTGCCATCCACAACGGCTTCTGTTGGCGGCACTTCCTGGTAATCAGCTCCGGCAAGTTTCATTTCCGGGCCACATGCAGGATAAGCGGTTAGTCTTCTGCCCTCAATGCCGCCGGCAGCCGCCATTATCTGGAGTCCGTGGCAAATCGCCGCAATCGGTTTGTCTTCATCCACAAAATGGCGGACCATTTTGAGTACATCATCATTTAGCCGCAAGTATTCTGGTGCTCGTCCACCGGGAATAACAAGTGCGTCATAATCCTCCACATTTACCTGATCGAAGTCGTAATTCAGGGTAAAATTATGACCGGTTAATTCTTTATAGGTCTGATCGCCCACAAAATCATGGACAGCGGTCGGGCAGGTATCACCTTCCTTTTTATCCGGGCATACAGCGTGCACCTCGTGGCCCACCATCTGCAACGCCTGGAACGGCACCATTGTTTCCAGATCTTCTCCGTAATCTCCTGCAATCATCAGAATTTTTTTAGCTCCCATATCTTTCTCCTTTTTGGTTTAGAATTTGATTCAATTATTAAAACCAAACGAGACCAAGAACCGTTCTGATTCAGAGTGGTGTGCATTGCAAGTCACGGCAACAATGGGAGATCGCGGATCGGAGTCCGCGATGACGTTGGCAGGTGATTTCGAGAATTAAAATTGCTATTCGATAGCAGGGTTACAGGGAAAATCGCCCTGATTACCAGATTGCGGTTTTACGAATACCACCGATGTAATTGGCGGCACCTTAACTGCACCGTCCTGAATAACCGTCGATTGTATAACAGTATCTGTTCCGTCACTGAGAATCGGATGGAGTTCCAGCCCACTGATTCCGAGATCGATTTCTATCGGTTCCTGATCAGCATTGAAGACCACGAGAAGCCCGTCGTAATTTGGATCTGTATCAGACGACGTGCAGCTTCCATCAGAAATGGTCATGGCAATCAGGCCGGGCACCTGGTCCGGTCCCGTATTGTGGTAGCCAACGCGCTCATGAATTTCATCTGCATCACCCAGCCGAAGAAGAGGTGAACTATAACGGATGCTGAGCTGATCCCGAAATACTCGATTGGCAAACTCCATATGCTCTTTTTGAATGTCGATATTTGTGTTAGTCATAAACTCGGCTTGTGCATCCCAGTTTTCTTCATTATCCCAGCGGGGCGGCAGGCCGATAGCCCAGTTATCTGTTTCGAGTGTAAAATCGACTCTGTTGTACCAGTCGCCGGAATCGTAGCTGTTGCGATCCATTGACTTCGACCGTAGAATATCTGTTCCAAGCTGGTGAAAAGGCACGCCGAGCCCATAATTAATAAAGGCCTGGCTCAGCAGGTGGACGCGAACCCGATCATCCATTGACATGCCGATTGGCAGCTTGGTTTGGGTGTTGTCCCACAGGGTTTCGTTATCGTGTTTGTCGATATAATTGACAGATTCCTCCGGGTTTAGCGCATAGCCGATCAAGTCATTCCGGCCGGTTACAAGGTCACCGTTTTTGTTGACGTATGTATATGTAGCAAGGTTTCCCGTCATGCCAACCCTAATGCGATCTGCCTGATCGAGAAGAGACTGATGCTGCTCATCACGAGTTGCTATTTCAGCTTCATTCGGATACAGAAATCGCCCATTGGCAAATCCCTGTTCACGTCCGCTCCAGGAATAAAACCCGCCCCGAATGGCATCCCGGCTTCTGTCGTTAAAATTTCCAATTCCCGTTCCGCCCATATTAAACTGGGTGGCCTGTGTAAAAATCCTGTCGTCGGCCACCTCGCCAAAATTCCACCCTTCTCCATAGAGATAGATTTTGTCTCCATGAATGCCGTTCTCCTCCGGGGTGAGGTCAGCCAGCGCCTCCTGTACATTTATCATGGTCGATTTTGGATGATGCCCCATCAGGTCAAACCGAAAAGAGTCAATTTTATACTGTTCGGCCCAAAGTTTGACTGAATCAATGATGAGCTTCTCCATCATAGTAAACTCTGCAGCTGTGTTAGCGCAGCAGGTTGATGTTTCCACAATTCCCGTATCCGGATTCAGACGCTGATAGTAGCCAGGTACAACCTTGTCGAGCACGGAAAACCGGGATGTGCCTGTTGCATGGGTGTGGTTATACACAACATCAACTACAATATTCAATCCGATCTCGTCAAGCGCCTGAACCATTCGCCGAAGTTCCAGGATTCGGGCAGTGCCTTCCGGATTTGTAGAGTAGCTTCCTTCCGGTGTGTTAAAATGAAACGGGTCGTAGCCCCAGTTAAAGCCATCATGTGATGCAAATCCGTGGCCGCCATCATCGCCCTGCTCGGCGTAGATGCGCTGTATTTCTTTTGTGATGGGGTCATCAGATGCCAGTTGTTCAAATACTTTTTCAATAGGCGTCAAGCCATATTCTGCACAAGCTTCGTCAAGACCGTCAACCCCGGCCACGTCACAAATTCTTTCAAACGGATCATTTATATCAACTCTCTCTGTACGCTCTTCATGAATGGATGCAATATCATTCAGTGGCAACAGGTGGAGATGTGTGAGCCCGGCGTCGGACAGTTGCTGCAGGTGTCGCATGCCATCAGATAGATTTGCTCCGTCAGTACCATTATGAGTAAACGCCATGTATGTTCCCCGGTGCTCTTCCGGAACGGTTTGATCGTTTATGCTGAAATCCCGCATGTGCGCTTCATAAAGAGTAATATCAGAATGGTTTGGCAGCGGCTTGATGAGATTGTCCCATCCCGCAGGTTTCAAATCCGGATCGTTCAGGTTTACAAGCTGGCTTTGCCGGCTGCCGGTCGAGAGACTGACTGAATAGGGATCGGTAACCTCGAAATTCTCGATATGTCCCGATTCATGATGGTATACCGTGATGTCGAACGTGTAGAACATTTGGTCCCAATCGGATGTGCCTTCAAACGTCCACACGCCATTGGCCGGATCAGAATCGATAGGTGCAGCCACCTGAACCAGCTCTTTTTCGCTGTCATACAGATTCAGAGAAACCGTTTGTGCTGTTGGCGCCCAGAGATACAGATTGATGGCGTTACCATCATAAACCGGTCCTAAATGGCCGTCGTAGGCGTAAAGATTATCCAGGACACCATGTACCTGAACTTTTGTCGCCTCCATAGGTTCGCCGTTTTCATCGAGTGCCACAGCAAGCAGCTGGCCTTCTAGCGCATAGTCAATATCGGATTTGCTTTGATCGAGCGAAAAGACAGGTCGGTCTGATATATGCCGAAATTTATTTGCGAGATTACCTGATAAGTCGGCATCGGGCGTCAGTTCATAAAACTCTTCGCCATTGATGCTGGTTTCGGTGACAATAAGCCCGGCTGTGTCGCTGAAATAGAGCCTGTATGAAGCGGCATCTTCAGGTGCATCCCATATCATACGGTTGGCACTGACCCAGTGTGCCGCAGCGCCTGTGATGAAGCCAGTGGTTGCTGGCTGCTGTGTTTCTGATTCTGACGGCGAAGCGCATTGCGAGGCAATGACCATGAAGATGAGAAGTGTAGAAATAAAATGGTTGGTTTTCATATTAAAAGTACAAAAGGCTACGGAGTTCGGATTTGTAAATAAACCTGAGTTCGATTTAAAAAATGGCAAAAACAGTCCAAAATGGGCGTCATCTCGCACTTTCCCGCGGGGATCCCTTCAGTTGATGCGTGATCTACTGTCCTTAACAAAGGCAGGAGATGCCACGCCGAGTCGTGGCATGACATAAGTGATGACGAATTAACTTAACTAACGCCCATTTTGGACTGTTTTTGTTGATATCCGATAAATTTAAGCATCGAACTCAGG
Source organism: Rhodohalobacter sp. 8-1 (assembly GCF_038150125.1). NCBI lineage: Bacteria > Pseudomonadati > Balneolota > Balneolia > Balneolales > Balneolaceae > Rhodohalobacter > Rhodohalobacter sp. 8-1. Next base: position 60,749 of record NZ_JBBVMF010000017.1, read on the forward strand.
TAAATAAAGGTGCAAAAAACAGGCTGCAATCGAAATCTTTTTTTCAGTCACTGAGAGTTTAATTGACGTTAAGAACTTAAGCAGATCAGTGTCCAAATCCTGCAGAGTTTCAGATGAGAAATTTGCAGGAAGGAAAGCCGGGATTACAAATCTCAAATTCATGACCGTTTGGTCAAGATATTCAGGCTGCAAATTGCCCCGGCTTCTCGGTATTTGCTCATTTAAACTCATTCAAGAGAGCTATATTTTTGGATTAAAGGAAAAATGAGCAAAATGAGCAAAGTTTTAATTATATTAATCACTATTTTTAACTGAAATTACTTTGGCAACCCTCTCATCACGCTATGAAAATTACACTACAACACATTTCTGAAGATACAGGCTTTTCAGTTTCTACTATATCCAGAGCTATCAGGGGAAAAGGACGTATTTCACAGCCTAACAGGAAAAAAATTATTGCAAGTGCACGTAAACTCGGGTATCCACTCCCGGAAAACAGACACTCAAGTAAAAATAATCAACCGATATCAGTTGCTGTTATTACTAATTTCAGAACAGGTGAGTTCTATTCTGCATTCTTTTTTGGATTTCTGGAAGCATCTCGGAATAAAAAGATGAATGTGAGTTTGTTTAGCGTTCAGCCAGCTATTGACGAGATTGACAGTTTAATCGGGGAAATCCGCGATTTAGGGTATTCAGCTGCTGTTTTATTTATACCGGAGTTAAAAGAGCATGAATATCGTCACATTATTCAAACCAAACCAAAAGATTTTCCTATAATTTCATGCTCAAATATTGACAATTCTGTTTTGGATACAGTTACGTTTGATGCTTACCAGGGGGCAACACTTGTAACGAAGCACTTTTACTCCCAGGGGTATCGAAGACTGGGTATAATTGAAGGGCCTTATAAAATGCCGGAAGCTCGCTTTAGGACAAACGCGTTTATGGATTACATCAAGCAAACGGCTGATGCGGAAAGTGTGTGGGAATTTCAGGGAGACTATACTCTTGAATCCGGAATCCGTGCGTTCGAAGACTTTCAAAAGCAAGATGAAAAGCCCGACGCTGTTTTTGCGGCCAACGACTCTATGGCTCTCGGTTTTATTGAAACAGCCAGAAAAGCCGGGTATAAATTTCCTAATGATATCGCCCTTGCAGGTTTTGATAACCTTCCATTTTGCGAATACCACTATCCAAAAATCTCGTCTGTAAACACGGACTATAAAGTGCTGGCCGAGCATACACTTGAAAATCTAATCTCAAGACTTGGCAAACCCGATAAACACCAGGGTATAGTAAGCCTGGTGCCGGTATCTCTTGAAGTAAGAGAATCTTCAATTCAGTCCAGGAAGAAAAAGACTGTAACTGTTTAATCTTCGAAGGTTTAATTCCCCGGACCTCTGGGTTGGAAAAGATAAAAGTCCCAATTCCCTGCAAGGGATCCCTTCGGAAGAAGTGGGAAGCGACCCCGACCGTCGGGAGAGCATGGGGTGACTTTCAGAGTTCAGAATTGTCTATTTGTTGGTTATGATGCACAAGAGATTACCCCCCATTACCATCCACCGGCGGAGGGACACTGCAGAATAAACTCCATATTGAACAGAAAGTTATGGATTATAAGTTGATACCTCGTGGGCTCTGCCCCCGTGGTAGTGCATTCTAACTTGTTAATATATTGCTCTCCTACAGACCCTATCCAAATTCAATAATTTCAGTGGTTTTCAACTATATTAAAAGTGCCTGTATTCTTTACTTGAACAAATTATGGACAATTTAAACGTAAATTTGCTCATTTATTTTTTATTATTTGCCCTGATTAAATATCTTAATCAAATAGATGCGTTTATCAGTTCTGCATCAGAAAAAAGCGCTTTTGATAAGTTGAGTGAATCGGAATAATTTGCCGAGCCTCAGGGAATTAGCGTGCTGAAGTGGCCGGTAGTACCTTGCAGGCATTGTGAGGCTACAACAAATTCAAAAATTGATCAATCAAAGGCTTATGAAAAGGCGATTAGTTCGAAAATTATTATTTGGTGCAGCTTTTATTTGTTTGCTTTCAACGCAAGCGTTTGCCCAGGATGGGTATCGTATGTGGCTCTCTTATGACTTGATTGAAAATCCGGATAAGTTGTCAGAGTACAGGGAGATGATCAATTATGTATCCATTCCTCTGAGTTCACCCACACTCGAAGCTGCCGGAGAGGAGCTTACACCGGGACTATCAGGTCTTTTGGGTGAGGATATTGCAACGACTAACCAGATGCAAAACGGGACAATTGTTGTCGGTACACCCGGTACATCTGATTTGATTGCTGGCTTATCTCTTGATGACGAGCTCAATCAGTTGGGTCCGGAGGGCTACTTCATTGAGCATCGTGTTGTCGATGGTAATCACTTGATGATCATTGCATCAAATGAAGAGATCGGCGTGCTCTATGGTGTGTTTGCGTTTTTGAGACAGTTGCAGACATTGCAGGATCTGGAAGGTTTGTCGCTTAAAAGCTCCCCAAAAGTGGAGTTTCGGGTTGTGAACCACTGGGATAATCTTGACCGTCTGGTAGAAAGAGGGTATGCAGGGCTTTCACTGTGGGACTGGGGGTCACTGCCTCATTACGAAGACCCACGATATGTCGATTACGCCAGGATAAACGCCTCCGTCGGTATTAACGCCACCGCGATCAATAATGTGAATGCTGATCCGAAGATTCTAACAGATCAGTTTTTAACGAAAGTTGCTGCATTGGCCGACGTGTTTCGGCCCTACGGAATTCAAACATTTTTGTCGGTCAGCTTTAATTCACCCGTCGATATTGGCGGTCTTGAAACTGCAGATCCGCTAAATCCCGATGTCGCAGATTGGTGGGAATCTAAGGTTGATGAGATATATGAGAAAATTCCTGATTTCGGTGGCTTTCTGGTAAAGGCAGACTCTGAGGGTCAGCCCGGCCCGCATGGTTATGGCCGTACTCATGCCGAAGGTGCTAATATGCTTGCAGATGCTCTTGCTCCACATGATGGCATTGTTTTCTGGCGCGCTTTCGTTTATGATCCGGCACAAACGGACCGTTTTCGAGAAGCCTATGATGAATTTGTTCCGCTGGATGGCCAATTTGCTGATAATGTGATCTTACAGGTAAAAAATGGCCCAATTGACTTTCAGCCGCGTGAGCCATTCTCTCCGCTATTTGGAGCGATGGAAGAGACTAACACGATGATTGAGCTACAGGTGACGCAGGAATATTTTGGTTTTGATCTGCACCTGGCATATATGGGGCCACTTTTCACAGAAGCCCTCACATCCGACACGTACGCTAAAGGGGAGGGCTCTACTGTAGCACGCGTTGTAGATGGATCCCTGTTTGGCTACGAACACACCGGTATGGCGGGTGTCATCAATCCGGGCAGCGATCGAAACTGGACAGGGCATCCATTTGTACAATCAAGCTGGTATTCATTCGGGCGCCTGGCCTGGGACCATACACTTACGGCAGAAGAGATTGCCGAAGAGTGGATTCAAATGACATACTCGACGGATGAAGAATTTATAGAGCCTGTCAAAGAGATGATGATGATGTCGCGTGATGCGGGAGTTAACTATCGTATGCCGATTGGTTTGACTCACTTGTATGCCCAGGGTCATCATTACGGGCCGGCGCCGTGGACTGCAGATCTGCCTCGGCCTGACTGGACTGCCGTATACTACCATAAAGCAGACGAAAATGGTGTTGGCTTTGATCGCACCGCCACCGGATCAAATGCTGTAGACCAGTATCAAGAGCCCGTTGCCAGCAGATTCAGAGATCTGAATCGGATTAGTGACGACTACCTTTTGTGGTTTCATCATGTTAGCTGGGATTACGAAATGAATACCGGACGCCCCCTTTGGAATGAACTGGTACACAAATATTATAGTGGAGTGGAACAAGTGCGGGAAATGCAGAATTTATGGAATAGAACGGAGGGTTTAATTGGGTCGCAGCGCTTTGAAGAAGTAAAATCTCTGCTCGAAATTCAGGAAAGAGATGCCATTCACTGGCGAAACGCATGTATTCTCTATTTTCAGAGCGTAAATAACCTGCCGATTCCAAATGGTTATGAGGCACCAGATCATACCCTTGACTATTATAAAGCCCTTGAACACACGAAATACGTTCCTGATCCCTGGTACAATTAATAATGGGTCAGCCTGTACAAGGAACAGCAGGCATGAAATTGAAAATAAAATTTAACTGGTAGCTCAAATTTAATGAATTCAGAATCAAACGTAACAACCACCGATACAGCAATTTATAAAGATTCATCATTGAGTATCCAGAAGCGGCTCGACCACTTACTCTCACTGATGACTGTAGAAGAGAAAGCTGCTCAAATGGTAGGTGTATGGAATGAGAAAGCTGATACCCTTCTTAACGCTAACGGGGAGTTTGATCTTGAAAAAGCAAAAGACTCTTATAGTGAAGGCCATGGGTTGGGGCAGGTTGGACGTCCGAATGAAGTGGTGAATGGTAAATCTGCAAGGGAGATAGCGACGCTGACAAATGAGATCCAAAAGTTTTTCATGGAACACTCCCGGCTCGGCATTCCGGTAATTTTTCATGAGGAGTGTTTGCATGGGCTGGCAGCAACAAACGCCACCAGTTTTCCTCAGCCTATTGCAATGGCAGGGACATTTAACCCGGATTTAATTGAGTCGATGTACGGGATTTCGGCACTTGAAGCGCGTGTTCGCGGCGGTCACCAGGCACTGACTCCGGTTGTTGATATTGCCCGTGATCCACGATGGGGACGGGTTGAAGAAACATTTGGTGAAGATCCTTACCTGGTGGGCCGAATGGGTGTTGCGGCTGTTAAAGGCTTCCAGGGTGACGCAAGTTTTTCAGACAAAAAAAGAGTTTTGGCTACCCTGAAGCACTTTGCAGCCCACGGTGATCCGGAAGCCGGCATGAACTGCGCACCGGTTAACGTATCGATGAGGGAACTTAGAGAGGTCTTTTTGCCCCCGTTTAAAAATGCCATCGATGAAGCCGGGGTGATTAGTGTGATGGCATCCTATAACGAAATTGATGGCGTGCCATCTCATGCGAACAAGTGGCTCCTTCAGGACCTGCTGAGAGACGAATGGGGATTTGAGGGATTTGTTGTCTCTGATTACTACGCAATTTGGGAGCTCTCAGACCGCCCGGACACACACGGCCATCATATAGCAAAAGATGGAAAGGAAGCCGCGAAGTTAGCAATCGAAGCGGGTGTGAATATAGAGCTTCCTGAACCGAACGCCTATAAAAATATTGTTGAACTTGTGAGTGAAGGTGCGCTTAAGGAATCACGGCTAGACGAGATGGTTCGGCCGATGCTGTACTGGAAGTTTAAACTTGGCCTGTTTGATGACCCATTTGTGGATCCTGAAGAGGCTGAAAAGATTTCCGGCGCCGAAGAACACCGGGACGTCGCAAAGCAGGCAGCAAGTGAAAGCGTTACACTGCTGAAAAATAACAATGATATTTTACCGCTTGATAAAAATAAGATCAAAAAAATGGCGGTCATCGGCCCGAATGTAAACCGAAGCCTTTTGGGTGGATACAGTGGCCGGCCTGTGCATGAATCAACATTTCTGGATGGTATTAAAGAGAAAGTAAACGGCCAGTTTGAAGTGGTATACAGCGAAGGGTGTAAAATTACAATTGGCGGTTCATGGGAAGAGGATGAGGTTGTTCTCGCCGATCCTGAGGAAAACAGGAAACTGATCGAAGAGGCCAAGGAAACTGCAAAAGATGCCGATGTAATTGTATTGGCAATCGGTGGCAACGATCAAACATCACGAGAATCGTGGGCACTGAATCATATGGGTGATCGCACGAACCTGGAAATGGTTGGTCAGCAGAATGAATTGGTACAGGCGATGGTGGAAACCGGCAAGCCCGTTGTTGCATTTCTATTCAACGGAAAACCGCTGGCCATAAATGATCTCAATCAACATGCAGATGCAATACTGGAATGCTGGTATATAGGCCAGGAAACGGGTAATACGGTAGCTGACATTTTGTTTGGTGATCTGAACCCGGGTGGCAAACTCCCGATCTCTTTCCCTCGCAGCGTGGGGCATATTCCCGCATTTTATAATCACAAGCCGTCAGCACGCAGGGGTTATCTGTTTGATGACGCCTCTCCGCTTTTCCCGTTTGGTTTCGGTCTGAGCTATACCACTTTTTCTATAGGTGACATCAAGCTGAATAAAAGTGTTATCAATCCTGATGAATCAACGGAAGTGTCTGTGGATGTAACTAACACCGGCAGCCGGGAAGGTACTGAAGTCGTGCAGCTTTACATCAGGGACAAGGTAAGCAGTGTAACGCGTCCGGTGAAAGAGCTGAAAGGGTTCAAGAAAATCTGGCTCAAACCGGGAGAAACCAAAACCGTGACTCTTGAGATCACACCATCTTCCCTCGCATTTTACGACATTCATATGGACTATACAGTTGAGCCGGGGGAATTTGATATAATGATTGGAAATTCTTCGGATAGTAATGATCTGAAAAGCACCATGCTTACTGTAAACTAACATTTTCAAACACCGGGGCGTCCTGCGTGAGGCAGGACTTTTCAGGCGCATCAAACACATAATTGACGGGGTAAATACATAAGATGAGTGAGCAAACAACGGGTACTGCAACATCGGATTCCGACGGTGTGAAGCTGGAACGACCGAGGTTGACATTTAAAGAGAAGGTAGGGTTTAGCCTCGGCGATATGGCATCTAACCTCTACTTTCAGACGTTTGTGCTTTTTTTGCCGATATTTTACACCGATGTAATGGGAATCCCGGCGGCTGCCATGGGAACTATGATGCTTGTGACCCGGATTTGGGACGCTATCACAGACCCCATGATGGGTATGATAGCTGACCGCACTCAAACGCGATGGGGTAAATTCCGGCCGTATATTCTCAGCTTTGCAATTCCGCTGGCTATTGCCGGGGTCTTAACGTTTACTGTTCCTGATTTTACAGTATCCGGTAAGCTGATTTACGCCTACGCCACTTACATGCTTCTGATGATGCTATACACGGCCATTAATGTGCCGTATGCTGCTTTGATGGGGGTCATCACACCAAACTCGATGGAGCGGACGGAAGTATCATCTTTCAGATTTGTGGCTGCGTTTGGTGGCCAGATTATTGTAGGAGCCGCAACACTTGGCCTGGTTCAATACTTTGGCGGTGAAAATGAAGCCCTGGGATGGCAGATGACAATGGTGGCGTATGGCGCACTGGCTGTAGCGCTGCTTTTTGCTACATTTTATCTCACAAAAGAGCGGGTCAGCCCAACGAAAGAAAAGCGCAATAAAGTTAGTGACGATCTGAAAGACCTGTTTCAAAACAAGCCCTGGGTACTTGTTGGAGCGGCCACACTGTTTCAGCTAACCTACATTGTAATGCGCGGCTCGTCAACAACCTATTACTTCCGCTATTTTGTCGGTGATCAGCAACTGGAGCTACTGGGCTGGACAATTGATCTTACCTATGCTATATTCGCGTCTTCGTTCATTACTGCCGGTACTATTGCAACGCTTATAGGGGCGGTCCTGACTAAATTTTTCACAAAGCTGATGGACAAGAAGTTTGTTTATTCCGGCTTTTTGCTATCAAGTGCGGCTTTTTCTTGTTTCTTTTTCTTTCTACAGCCCGATAACGTTCTGCTGATGTATACGCTGAATGTACTGGTCTCCTTCTTTTTTGGATCTGTTTCGGTGCTTCAGTGGGCTATTTATACCGATGCGGCCGATTATGGGGAATGGAAATTTGGCCGACGTGCCACCGGTTTGATTATGGCAGCGTCACTTTTCGCTCTAAAACTCGGTTTAACATTTGGAGGAGCAATTACCGGGTGGATGCTGGACGTTCACGGATTTGTCCCACTCGCTGAGCAAACAGGTGAAGCTATGCTTGGCATTCGATTACTGATGAGTGTTTACCCCGCAATCTTCGGGTTTATTGGAGGAGGCATTATGCTATTCTATCCGTTAAAAGATGCATTTATGGTGCAGATTGAAGAGGAACTTGAAGCGCGAAATGAAGCCGATGAAAATGCCTGATCAAATGAAACTGGCAGGATAAAGTTGGTATTCCGCAAACTGAAATGCTAATGTAAATATTACCTTATGAAACGAATAATCACCGCACTACTTTTGGCAACTGTAATGATTTCATGTGCTGAAAGTGAGATGGAGAGTAACCCGGCGGTCCCAACCCTTAAGAATGCATACGAAGATGCATTCTTTATTGGAACAGCATTGAATAGAAGCCAGATTTTTGGGCAAGATGAGGAAGGGGTACAGCTCACAAAAACTCACTTCAATGCCATTTCTCCTGAAAATGTGATGAAGTGGGAGAACATCCATCCTGAACCGGGTGTGTATGATTTTGAGGCAGCCGACAGGTTCGTGGAGTTTGGTGAAGAGAACGACATGCATATCGTGGGCCACACCCTGGTGTGGCACAGCCAGGTACCCGGCTGGGTTTTTGAAGACGAACAGGGAAACGATCTTTCCAGGGAAGCTCTGCTGGAACGCATGAAAGATCATATTGATACTGTAGTTGGCAGATATGCCGGCCGGATAGATGGGTGGGATGTAGTGAATGAAGCGCTGAATGATGACGGGACCTATCGTGAATCGCGCTGGTACGAAATTATTGGACAGGATTACCTGGTGAAAGCCTTTGAATATGCCCGCGAAGCTGATCCTGAAGCTGAGCTTTTCTACAACGATTACTCTCTTGAAGTCCCTTCAAAGCGTGATGGAGCAGTACGGCTGGTAGAGTATCTGCAAGAAAACAATGCGCCTATTACAGGTATTGGTACGCAGGGACACTTCAGCCTCGACTGGCCATCAATGAGTGACGTTGAGCAGACGATTACAGATTTTGCTGCCCTCGGTATAGATGTGATGGTTACAGAGTTAGAGGTTGATGTTTTGCCATCTGCAAGTGGCTACAGGGGAGCTAATATATCAGAGTCTGAAGAACTTCGCGAAGAGCTGAATCCCTATACTGAAGAGTTGCCCGACTCTGTTCATCAACAACTCTCTGACCGATATGCAGAACTGTTCGAACTCTATTTAGAGCATAGTGATGATATCACAAGAGTTACATTTTGGGGGATAACCGACGGCGATTCATGGAAAAATAATTTCCCGGTTCGGGGACGGACTAACTATCCGTTACTCTTCAACAGGCAATGGGAGCCTAAACCTGCGTATGATGCCGTCATCGAAGTCGCCGAGCAACATTCTGCGGAGTAACGATGAAAATTGAGAAAGCCAACGTAATAGTTACATGTCCCGGCAGAAATTTCGTCACGCTTAAAATCTACACGGATGAGGGTGTCTACGGATTGGGAGATGCCACACTTAACGGCAGGGAAAAATCTGTTGTATCATATCTTGAAGATCATGTGATTCCATGCCTGATCGGGCGGGATCCGGCCAATATCGAAGATATCTGGCAGTATCTCTACAAAGGTGCCTATTGGCGGCGCGGGCCGGTTACGATGTCGGCCATCGCTGCTGTGGATATGGCGCTTTGGGATATTAAAGGAAAAGTACTCGACACCCCTGTTTATAACTTGCTGGGCGGAAAATCCCGGCAGGGCGTAATGGTCTATGCTCATGCAAACGGCAGTGATATTGAAGAGACAGTGGATGAAGTTGGCCGTTATCTTGATAAAGGCTATCGGGCTGTTCGGGCACAGTGTGGCATTCCGGGAGTGGAATCAGTGTATGGTGTTTCTAAAAACAAAGAGAGTTATGAGCCCGCCAAAAAAGGATTGCCGCCGGAAGATACATGGTCAACCGAAAAGTATCTGAATCATATTCCAAAACTGTTTGAACAGTTACGGGATACATACGGTGATGATCCGCATTTTCTTCATGATTGTCACCACCGGCTTACGCCAATAGAAGCCGGTCGTGTGGGGAAAGAACTTGAGCCGTTTCACCTGTTTTGGATAGAGGATTGTACCCCGGCTGAACTCCAGGAGAGTTTTCGAATAATCAGACAGCATACAACCACTCCACTTGCGGTCGGCGAAGTATTCAATTCCATTTGGGATGCACAGCTACTAATCTCCGAGATGTTGATTGACTACATCAGAACATCAATTGTTCGCGGTGGCGGCATCAGCCATATGAAGAAAATAGCCTCTTTTGCAGAGATATATCATGTAAAAACCGGGTTTCACGGTGCGACAGATCTCTCCCCGGTGACTATGGCGGCTGCGCTTCATTTTGATTTGTCGGTTAATAATTTTGGAATCCAGGAACGGATGCCGCATCAAGAAATAGTAAGTGACGTCTTTTCAACAGCTTACTCTTTTGATAGCGGATTTATGTATCCCGGAGATGAACCCGGGCTTGGTGTTGATATTGATGAGGAAAAAGCGAAAAAGTATCCCTACGAACGGGCCTATTTGCCGGTTAATCGAAAGGAAGACGGTACGCTTTTTAATTGGTGAGTTGGAGATACGCATTGCTTGTCCGTTTGAAAACAATTAATTAATGTCCGTTAGTTCGAAGAAAATTTATGATAGTGAGGTTTCCTATGATTAAAAAAACAGTTCTTCTTCTCCTTTATATACTTATAGCTGTAACATCCGCTTCAGGGCAATTACGGCTTCCGCAGCTTGTGAGCGATGGAATGGTTCTGCAACGGGATTCTGACATCACCATTTGGGGATGGGCGTCTCCCGGCGATGATATATCAATCGAGTTCAGAGGCGATACGTATAATCAAACTGCTGATGACAATGGAAACTGGTCAGTTGAAATGAACAGGCAGGACGCGGGAGGACCGTTTACAATGCATATTTCAAGCGATGAAAATGAAACAATCAGGCTGGAAAATATTCTTGTTGGGGATGTATGGGTAGCATCGGGTCAATCGAACATGGAACTGCCCATGTACCGGGTTCGACCGCTATATGAAGACGAGATGCAGCAGGCTGATGATCCCGGCATACGGTACTTTGATGCGCCAAAAACGTATGATTTTAACACAAGCCATGAGGATTTTGGTTCAGGTTCCTGGCAGCAGATTACTCCTGAAACGATAGTAAATTTTTCGGCAACAGCCTGGTTTTTTGCTAAATCAATCCGTGAGCGATACGATGTTCCGGTCGGGATTATCCTTTCGGCTCTTGGAGGCTCGCCGGCAGAATCCTGGATGAGTGAGGAGGCCCTAAAAGAATTTCCATCACACTACAATGAGCTTCAGATGTTCAAAGATGGCACGCTCATTAAAGAAATTGAGGAGGCTGATCAAAAACGAAGCAGTTCCTGGTATGGTCAGCTGCAAAAAGCAGATGCGGGATATTCCAATCCGGAATCTCCCTGGTATGATCCTGCCACTGATTACAGGGGCTGGGATGAAATGAATGTGCCGGGATACTGGGTGAGTGAACCTTTGGGGCCGGTTAACGGCGTCGTTTGGTTTCAAAAGGAGATTGACATAAATGAAGAGCATGCGGGAAAACCGGCCACACTTGAACTGGGCAGGATCGTCGATGCCGATTCGGTTTTTGTAAACGGCACATTTGTAGGGACTACCAGCTATCAGTATCCGCCGCGATGGTATGATGTGCCGGCCGGTGTGTTGATGAAGGGAGTTAATGATATAGTGGTTCGGGTCATTAATTCAAGCGGCAGGGGGGGCTTTATCCCCGATAAACCCTATGAGCTCATCATAGAAAATGATACGCTGGATTTGAAGGGCACCTGGAACTATAAATTAGGTGCTGAAATGCCGCCTCTTGCCGGCCAGACATTTGTGCGCTGGAAACCAGGCGGTCTGTTTAATGCCATGATATCACCCGCACTGAACTACGATGTTAAAGGTGTGATCTGGTACCAGGGAGAATCGAATACGGATAGCCCCGAAGAGTACAGTAAGTTATTTCCTGCCCTGATTAAAGACTGGAGAAACAGCTGGGATCAACAGGAGCTGCCATTTTTGTATGTTCAGCTCACAAACTTCATGGGACCAAAAGATCAGCCCTCTGAGAGTAACTGGGCAGAACTCCGGGAAGCTCAGCGGCAGACGCTTGAGGTGCCCAATACAGGAATGGCAGTTACTATTGACATTGGGGAGTGGAACGACATCCATCCGCTAAACAAGAAAGATGTGGGTGAGCGCCTAGCAAGATCAGCAATGAAAGTGGCCTATGATGAAGACGATGTCATACATTCTGGGCCTGTGTTTGATGAAGCTGACGTAAGAGAGGGGAAAGTCGTTCTCTCGTTTACGTCAAAAGGGAGCGGTTTGGAACGTAAGGGAGAGCAGCTTCATGGGTTTTCGATCGCCGGGCCTGAAGGAGAGTTTCGATGGGCCAGGGCCACAATAGAAGGAAACCAGGTCATTGTTTGGCATCCGGAAATCGATTGCCCATCGAAAGTCCGATATGCCTGGGCCGATAACCCTGACGATGCAAATTTATATAACGTGGAGGGTCTGCCTGCTTCTCCTTTCCAGGTAGAGATTGACCGTTGATTATGAGCTCTCTAACGTAAAAAAGCCTGCCTGACAAGAAGAAACAGGTTGGCTTTGACCGGCATTACTTTTTTAATCAAAAGTGGTTTAATTCCCCGACCCTCTGGGTCGGAAAAGACAAAAGCCCCCCTTTGAAGGGGGAAGCGAACGGAGTGAGTCGGGGGATGACTTTCTGAGTTTTGAACTATCAAATAACTTGGTTCTGATCCACAATGAATCATCCCCCATTGCCCCCTTCAAAGGGGGACACTCCAAAATAAACTCCATATTGACCAAAAAGTTATGGTGTTCTAATTTGATACCTCGCGGGCTCTGCCCCGAGGTAGTTCATTAAGAATTGAATTAGTCATAGAACTACTTCTCAGCGTGATAATAAGGTTTGAATTACGCCAAGTGATAGGTGCTCTACTTAATCACGGAATGATGATGAGTTTGGTCACGGCCTGTCAGAGCCCGAAAGTCTTGTATAGACCATTTATTGTTGGTAATAAGATTTAATTAAAAAGCCGCTGCGAAAATAGGTACAGATCATTCTTCCAAACGTCGAAATCATGTCCGCCAGGTTCCTCATAATAGATGTGCGGTACATTGTGCTCTTCCAGGTATTCGTGCGTACGTTTGCTGATGCTTAACAGGTTGTCACCAAGCCCGCAAGAGATCCAAAGGAGGTTTAATTTTTCTTTACCTTCTTCAGGGTCGGGCAGCAATTCTTCGGGTTGTTTGGTATTGGGTGCAGATGAGAAACCGCCAACCCATGCAAACATGTCGAGGTTTCCGAGCCCGAAATTGAGCGATTGTCCGCCGCCCATCGACAATCCGGCAAGAGCGCGGTGTTCCCGATCGGTGTAAACAGGGTAGGTTTGTTCGATAAACGGGATTAAATCGTTGAGAAGCTCTTGTTCAAAATTTGCAAACGCTTCTACTTTGTCTGGTGCAAAAATATTACCGGTGGCGCGGTCATCTTCCATCGCACGGCCGTTGGGCATCACCACAATCATTGGTTCAAGCTTTCCCTCTGCATAAAGATTATCCAGGATGATTTGAGGATCGGCGTTATCCAGACATTCCGTTTCCGTTCCGCCTATCCCATGCAGTAGATAGAGAACCGGGTAAGTAGCGTCTTCGGGGTATCCGGGCGGTGTATAAATAACGGCTTTTCGGTTGGTTCCAACGGTTTCTGATGGGTACTCCACGGTGTTGATATTTCCGCGTTTAATACTCGTTTTTTCCATATCAAATCCGTCAGGAGCTTGTTCTATAGGGCGCTGTCCGTGAACCGGCAGCCAGATTAACCCGATCAAAGATATCAATAAAAGAAATTGTTTCATTTTCAATGAGTGTTTGTGATGTGTGAGGTTCAATCAATTCATCTATCCTGAAAAGCTATAGATGCAACCCTGCAGGTAATCTAGTATCGAATGTAAGATTCCAGTTCTCCAAATGAGGAGGTTGAATGGCAAAGCTACGGGTGATTTTTAATAACGCTCTATTCACTTTCGTCTGGTGAATACGCATACACCCCAATCACAGTTCCCACAAAACCGCCGGCTTTAACTGTACTAAGAATGGTGCCGTCGGCATCTTCCTGCAATACCTGCCAGTCATTTTCATTCACAGCGTATGAAAAGTCGTAGTCAGGCCCACGGGCATTAATTTTTAGGTAAATTTCGTTGGTTGTTGTCTCCTCCAGTATGTCTGAGGCTATCACTTGTTTGTCATCACCTTCTGACTTTTCGAGAAAGATTTCTTTTTGTCCGCGATCATTCAGGGTCACCCCCAGGATGTAGTAATAGTGGTCTCCCTGGATTGCGACAAGACCGGCCGTATCTCCTGTATTTTCAGGATTGAAAAGCATTTTTGTGGAAGCTGTAGCGTAGGCGTGCTGCTGACGACGTCCCACAAAAGATGGATTTTCAAGGGAGCTGATTTTTTCGGGCCTCGCTTCAATACTCAGAAACCCATCGTCTGTTAAGTTCCACCATTTATCTTTCGGTGACCGTATCATTGTCCAATAATCAGCAAGCTGGAGGGCATCAAAATTATCAGTATATGAAAAGTTACCATGTTGCGGAGGGTTTTGGGGGGCAGTTTTGGGAAGGTCAGGTCGTTCGTGTTTTACAGGCACGGCTTCATCTCCTTCAAGAATCACCGGCCAGCCCTCTTTCCAGGTTACGGGCAGTAAAAATGTTTCTCGCCCTGTATTAAAATGGGTGCCGTCGTAGGGGCGTACACCAAGAAAAACAGTCCACCATTCACCATTTTGAGTTTCAACCATATCGGCGTGTCCTACATATTCAACCGCAAAATCCCTGACGGGAGAAAGATGGCGCTGTGTAAGGATAGGGTTATTTTCATAAGGCGTGAAGGGCCCAATCGGGTTGTCTCCTTTCAGTACAACCTGTGAATGATTGGGGCCGGTTCCGCCCTCGGCGGCATGCAGCACATATTCGCCATCTACTTTCATGATGTGTGGCCCTTCAATCCAGATTGGCTGCTGGGTGATGTCAACACCGCCATTAATGATCATTACCGCTTCACCGATACTTCGATTTTTTTCTACATCATACTCCCGAATCCAGATAGCACGATGGCCCTCATAGGTCGATCCGCCTTCAGGAGCATCATTATTCAGTACGTAAGCTGTTCCGTCGTCATCAAAAAAGATGGACGGATCGATACCACCCACATTATCCAGCCATTTAAGATCAGACCACTCACCGGTCGGGTCATCTGTGGTGACCATAAAATTTCCGCCTGCATCAACCAAAGTGCTCAGTACATAAAATGTACCGTCGTGATATTCGATTGTTGGAGCAAATATGCCCCTCGACAGGCCAAGTCCGTTTACAGGAAGCTGGGACGGACGGTTGAGGACATGACCGATTTGACGCCAGTTCACCAGGTCTGTGCTGTGAAAAATTGGAATTCCGGGGTAATAACTGAATGAAGAGTGAACCATGTAGTAGTCGTCCTCAACACGAACAATGCTTGGATCTGGGTAGAACCCTGCATTTACAGGATTGATATATTCATCTTCACTAATGGTAAGATCCTTATATATCGGGTCGTTTCCTTCATAAGTAAACCAGTCGAATTGTGCGACTGAGCCCGACCGTGTGTTTTGAGGAGAAGAGCAGGCACTGCTGATTATGCAGAGTGTAATAAGAACAGATAATAATTTCATGAGAGTCGGATTTAATTGTAAGGGTGTTACATCAAATCATTTTAGGCCTTCAGTATTTTAAACTCTCAGAGAGCTTAAAAAAACACGCGAATTATGTTGAATGAAGCTGTAACCAAAACGGTCTTAGAATAATCTTTTAAAGAACTGTTATAATACTTGAGCAAAATTTGCCCAATATCTTCTGTGTTAGTCACCTTTCAACTCCAAGATCTGATGGCCTGAATATAAAAATCAGTGTATTAAAACGAATGGCTATTACGTCTTTTAAGCTTTTAATCCACTAAAAAAGAACAGGCAAATAAGAGCAATAATTTGTTCTTAAGATTGCACAAGAAATTATTTTTCCTTATTTAAGTGTATAGATTACGTTTATAAATAACAACAAAATTTGCAGAAATTGGAAAGCGCTCTACAAGAATAGTAGCAATCTCCAAACCGGGTATTTATTCCTTGTTTAATTTTTGATAACATGAAAAAAAACATACTTCTATTTTTGAATTTGGCCCTGTTTTTATGTTTTCAGGTGTATGCACAATCGCCCTCCTCGAAAACGTTTGTGAACCCGGTAATTCCGGGTGATCATCCCGATCCGACTCTGACCCAAATTGGTGAGTATTTTTATAGCTCCGGGTCTTCATTTAATCCTACTCCAAAAATCTACCGGTCCACTGATCTTGTGCACTGGGAGGTGATCGCCCAGCCGGTTGATGCGTCATGGGGACAATACGGTGATCAGCCGGGCGGCGGGGCCTGGGGCGGTCATACTGTTTATCACAATGGCAAGTACTGGCACTTTTTTGGGAGGGGAGGAGGAGCAATGTATTTTGTAACGGCAAGTTCTCCCACTGCTGCCTGGAGTGATCCAGTTCAGCTTCAAAGGTTTGGAAACCTGCCGCCTTTCGGAGTCGATAATTCTATTTTTATTGATGAAGACACCGGCAGGTGGTATCTGCTTACAAAGGCAGGTCACGAAAATAATCACATTGTTGAACTGGGAGAGGACGGGCAGCCGACAGGTAACTTCCTGGATATAACCTGGCTGAATCCGAATTCAGAAAATAATCCTTATGGATGGGCAGAAGGTCCGGTAATGTGGAAACACGACGGAACGTACTACTATAGTTTTGCGGAACATTTAGTGGGACAGCAATATGTGATGCGCAGCAATATTCTCACCGATAATGAAGCTGACTGGGAGGTAATGAACGGATCAATGTTCCAGGGATCCCGCGGAACTTTTGACAGGCCAAACCATATCTCACCGGCCATTACACTTGAAGATGGTACAAGCTGGGTGATTGGCCACAGCTATCACAATAGCAACAACTGGCAGGCACAGGGACGACAGGGGTTGCTGATTGAAGTAAAGTATGAAGATGGATGGCCCATTATGCAGTATCCTCCAACTGGTGAAACCGAGGCTCCGGATTTACCGAATTCAGACGATATTTCGTGGATGGTTCCAAAATCCGATATGTTTAATGCAGCCACGCTGAATCCGCAATGGTCGGTATTGGGCTACACGCCTGACAACAGAATCTCATTATCAGAACGCGCCGGCTGGGTCTATCTTGAACCGTACAATGACTATACCACACTCATTCAAAACGACGGGGAGCATCAATACTCGGCAATCACCCGTGTTGATTTTGAAGCGGATTCCGACGCAGACCAGGCAGGGTTATGGATTGTAAATGGGCCGGAAAACCTTTTTGTGAAAGTGTATAGCTCTGCGGATAATACCGGCGATGATGTTCTTGGGATCAGTTTTGATGACATCGTTTATGAAGTAGAAAACACACTGGGCTCTGTTGTGTGGCTGAAGCTCATACGAAATGATCACTTCGTGTCCGGCTATTACGGCGACGATGGGTCGAACTGGATCCAGATTGGTGATGCAATCAATGCTATTGAAATAGGGCGTCATCAAAACGATTTCAATAATTTTACCGGTAATCAGCAGGGAATATTTGTTGAAGGGAAAGCGGCTTTTTTTGATTCCTATATCTATCGGGATGCATATACTGATATAATGGCAAGAAATCCTGCGAACTTTTCAGGGGTTAGGCCGTCAGACTCAGGCTCTTACCTTGGTTCCATCAGCAATGGCGACTGGGCGATGTATGCCGGCCTGCAGTTCGGTACATCAATGCCTTCTTCTGGAGTGGATTACCAGAAAGCTGCACGGCAGGTCACTATCACAGCGGCCAGTAATGGACACAACGGAACTGCGGAGGTCTGGCTTGGGGATATCGAGACAGGCGAGAAAATTGCCGATGTTCAAATTGAAGATAGTGGTGGCAATACCAGCTTTGATACCTTTAACGCCGCTACATCCAGAGAAGTAACAGGAAGTCATGACGTGTATCTGCGGTTTGACGGAGCTGAAGGCGTCAGTGAGCTTTTCAGAATTCAGAGCCTGACTTTTTCTACTGAAGTTACCACTTCGAATGAAGAAACTTCGGATAGGACACTGCCCAATAGTATCCGGCTGAGTCAAAATTACCCGAACCCTTTCAATCCCGGTACAGAGATCCGATTTCAGTTGCCGGAAGCAACCGATGTGCGACTTAACGTATTTGATATGCTTGGTCGTAAAGTGGCAACGCTTGTAGACAGCCGAATGGCAGCGGGTGAGCACCGGGTGAGTTTTGACGCATCAAACCTTTCGAGCGGCATTTACATTTATCGCCTCCGTGTATTCCGTAGCTCTGGCGGTGCAGGACAAGCAGGGGGTGAGGTACAAACCCGGAAGATGACGGTGATTAAGTAGTAGATTAACTTGGTTGCACATGAATCAAGCTGGCAAAACTGATAGCCTCCCGGTGTCGGTCTTGTCAGATAGCAAAAAGTGGAAGCGAAGCATGAAAAGAGTCATCTAAAAAAGAATATCATAATGAAAAATACAGATATAAAACCCCTTCTATGATGTCAAAAATGTGGAAAATACTTTTAAATTCGCTATAATTTAGTGAAGGTCATTTGCTCTTTTTGCTCATCAATTGAACAAAGTTGGTGGGAATAGATACAATCTTTTAACTGATCTATAAGGAGGGATAATAATTCAGTTTATGGTTCTTTAAGGGTGTGTTTTTGGGATGGCAGGATTCAGCTATCGTCTAAACTTCATTCTATCAATATTGGGTGTCTACCGCACAACAATCTAAATGAAATAGGGGTGTTTAAATGAAGAAGATCAAAGAGTCATATAAATTCATTATCGCATTAGTTACTACCATTTTTCTGATTAATGCACAGTCTGTAGCTCAGCAAAATCGAGTTATCATACATGCCGACCAGCCGGTAAGTGAAATCAGCAAGCACATTTACGGACAATTTGCCGAACATCTTGGCCGCGGTATTTACGGCGGCATTTGGGTTGGGGAAGATTCTGATATTCCCAATACTGAAGGATACCGAAATGACGTGCTGGAAGCACTAAGAGATCTCGACGTACCCAATGTACGCTGGCCCGGCGGCTGTTTTGCTGATGAATACCATTGGCGAGATGGCATTGGTCCGAAAGACGAGCGCCCGGTGCGGATCAATACCCATTGGGGAATGGTAGAAGAAGACAACAGCTTTGGCACCCACGAGTTTCTGCGATTTATGGAGCTGATTGATGCTGAACCGGTTATTGCAATGAATTTAGGAAGCGGAACGCCAAGGGAGATGGCTCAATGGCTGGAATATTTGAACTATGATGGAGAAAGTACACTCGCCAACTTACGGCGTGAAAATGGGCGGGATGAGCCCTGGGGAGTAAAATATATCGGCGTGGGAAATGAAAGCTGGGGCTGTGGCGGAAACATGACGGTGGAATATTATGCAGACCTGTATCGCCGATATGCCACTTTTACGAAAGAATACAGCGGTCATGAATTGTATCGTGTGGCAAGCGGCTGGTCCGATGACCAATATGGCTGGACCGAACATATGATGCAGGAAGCGGCGGGTATGATGGAGGGTATTTCGTTACATTACTACACAATACCCACCGGAAATTGGTCAGCCAAAGGCTCTTCTGTTGATTTTGACGAGGAGCTTTATTTCGCCGGTATTCAACGGGCAGCTTTTATGGATGAATATATTCAGGGCCATTCAAACCGAATGGATAAATTTGATCCCGAAAAAAATGTAGATCTGGTGGTGGATGAATGGGGTATCTGGACCGATCCACTTCCCGGAACCAACCCGGGGTTTCTGGAGCAGCAAAATTCTCTTCGCGATGCGCTTATTGCCTCTATTACTCTGGATATTTTGAATAAACACAGTGATAGGGTACGGATGGCCAACATAGCCCAAATGGTAAACGTACTGCAGGCAATGATTTTGACCGAGGGTGATCAGATGATCAAAACGCCAACCTATCATGTGTTTGACCTGTACCGTATCCACCACGATACAAATTTGCTATATACGCACGTACAGAATATGAACGCGTATGAATTTGGAGGCGAATCGATTCCCGTGGTGAGTATGACAGTTTCAGCCTCCGAAAACGGAGCCATCAATATTACGCTTACTAACAAAAACCCGGATCAGTCTGAAGAGATTGAGCTTGAATTTCGAGGCGGGCAGATCAGTGAAATTATAGAAGCCAGGACTCTGACAGGCAGCAGGGTTAACTCGGTAAATGCATTCAGTGATCCGGAAAACGTAATCATTACTGATTTCAGCAATTACAGCCTGGATGGTGATATTTTGAGAGTGACCCTGCCATCGAAATCGGTTACATCTATCGTTTTACAATAGTTTTGTGAAGAGTAGCTCGGATAATTTTAAAACAATAAACCAGAGTTCAGTACTGAATTAAGGATAATCTTTTCCCCTCCTTTGCAAGCAGGGGCTGGGGGTGGTTGCGGTACTTTGGTCAAGTCCGAATTCAATAAGTTTGGCAACTTTATTCTTTTAGATAGTCATCCACTTTAAAAACGATTATGAATTAACCCGGATTATTCACGATGATAAGTGTAATCCAATGTAATGCACTAAAAATATTACACATATATAAAATGGATAGTAGTCCAAATTTGGGCTACATGTATTGCGGCGAAATTTTGTCGGGAGCTTCGTTGTATAGAAAAAATCGTACTCTGAGTACGTCAGGTACTCTTCCGCCGCTTTTCTCCCTACGCCTTGCTCCCGACAAAATTTCTTGGTGAATAATCCGGGTTAAACTATTCAAATAACGAAAACCACAAACTGAGGAGATAAACTATGAAGTTTTTTATTGATACAGCCGACTTAAACGAAATTGAAGAAGCGAATGACCTTGGTGTACTCGACGGGGTTACCACCAACCCAAGTCTGTGCATGAAAGTGGGAGTAAAGGATTTTGAGGGGCATATTGCTAAAATCTGCAATATTGTTTCGGGCGATGTTTCTGCTGAAGTTATCTCCACCGAATATGATGAAATAGTGGAAGAGGGGAGGAAATTCGCAAAAATTGCGGATAATGTTGTCGTGAAAGTGCCGCTGATCAAAGAGGGCATCAAAGCGATCAAAACACTCTCGTCAGAAGGAATCAAAATAAACTGTACACTTTGCTTCTCTGCATGATTGCTGCTAAGGCAGGTGCTACTTATATATCACCATTTCTGGGCCGTCTTGACGATATTTCCACGCCGGGTCTTGACCTGATAGCAGATATCCGCCTGATATTCGATAACTACGGATTAGAAACGGAAATTTTGGCAGCAAGTATCCGGCACCCTATGCACCTGCTCGAATCTGCTAAGCTGGGGGCCGACGTAGCTACAATGCCGTTAAGTGTTATCGATCAGCTCCTCCTGACTTCCGCTGACGGACAGTGGCCTTGAAAGATTTCTCAGCGACTGGGATAAATTGCAGTCAGAACTGGAAAATGAATAATAGCAAGCCATATAGAATAGTATTTTCCACTCTTTAGGAAATAAAAAACCTCCGCAGGTAAACTCACGGAGGTTTTTTATACTCGTTATCCTGACTCAGAAATGTTACCGGATATGACGGTTAAACAGGTTTTCGAGAAGCTCCTGTTTTCCACTTCTTTTCGCTGGCTCACCTTTTTCTTCAGCAAGGTCGCGGAGGTTTTCCAGTGTAACTGAGCCATTTTCGTACTCCTTACCTTTTCCAGAGTCAAAAGACGCATACCTATCATCACGAAGCTCTTTGTAGAGTGGATCGTTGATGATACTGTCTGCCATAATCAGGCCACGTGCGAAGGTGTCTATTCCGCCGATATGTGCATGAAATAAGTCTTCAAGGTCTGTAGAGTTCCGTCGGATTTTAGCATCAAAGTTTAGTCCGCCGGGGGCGATCCCACCATTTTCCAGAACCACAATCATCGCTTCAGCGGCGTCGTAGAGATCGGTTGGGAAGTAGTCGGTATCCCACCCATTTTGATTATCACCACGGTTGGCGTCGATACTGCCAAGAAGTCCGTTTTCTGCAGCTACGGTAAGATCGTGGGCAAACGAGTGGCTGGCCAATGTGGCGTGATTGGCTTCAACATTGAGTTTGAAATCATCAAGCAGATCCTGCTCTCGGAGAAAACCAATCACTGTAGCAGAATCAAAATCATACTGCTGCTTGGTGGGTTCCATTGGCTTAGGCTCGATAAGAAAATTCCCTTCAAACCCAATTTTCCGGCCATAATCACGAGCAGCCCGCAGGAATGTTCCCATATGGTCTAATTCGCGCCGCATTCGTGTATTAAACAGATGCATGTACCCTTCGCGTCCGCCCCAGAATACATAATTCGCGCCACCCAATTCTACGGTGGCATCCAGTGCGGCTTTTACCTGTGCACCGGCCTGGCACACTACATCAAAATCCGGATTGGTTGATGCGCCATTCATATAACGCGGGTGAGAAAACACATTAGCAGTTCCCCATAGAAGTTTGACCCCTGTTTCTTCCTGCTGTGCTTTCAGTAGCTTTACAATTTCATGCAGGTTTTTTTCAGATTCGGAAACCGAGGATCCCTCCGGCGCAATATCACGGTCGTGAAAGCAGTAATATGGAACTCCAAGTTTGGTGATAAATTCAAACGCGGCATCTACCCTGTGTTTGGCGTTTTCCATTGGGTCGGAGGATTTATGCCATGGATATTCAATTGTTCCGGGGCCAAATGGATCACCGTTCTCATTGAAAAATGTATGCCAGTAGGCTACGGCAAAACGCAGATGTTCCTTCATGGTTTTACCAGCTATCTTACGATTTTCATCGTAGTAACTAAAAGCCATCAGATTATCGGAGTCTGGCCCTTCGTATTCAATTTTGTCGATTTTCGGGAAGTAAGTATTACTCATTATGTTAGGTTTTTAGGTTAAATGACTGATTTTAGTTTTTCGAGCCAGCGTTCGTACGCATCACCGTATGCCGACTGTTTCTTTGCATCTGGTTCAATAACATCAATTTTGTTCAGGCCGCCGAAAGCTTCATTAGCGGAATTATAAATTCCTGCACCAAGTCCCGCTCCTCTGGCGGCACCAGCAGCCCCGTCCGTATCGTAAAGTTCGAGTTCTGCCCCCGTTGTTTGAACAAATGCATCACGAAAGAGCGGGCTCAAAAACATGTTGGCATGACCTGCTTTAACTGTATCCGTTTGCATACCCATCTCTTTCATGATCTGAAAACCATAGTTCAGTGAGAACACAATACCCTCCTGGGCAGCGCGGAGAAGATGGCTGTTGGTGTGGCGATTAAAGTTGAGTCCGTAAATACTGGCACCCACATCTGCATTTTCAAGGATTCGTTCTGCACCATTTCCAAATGGCAGCACGGTTACTCCATCAGCACCAACCGGTATTTTCTGAGCACGGGTATTCATCTCTTCGTAAGAGAGCGATTGGTCAATGGCCAGGTTTTGCCGCAGCCAGCTGTTCAGAATTCCTGTTCCGTTAATGCAGAGCAGCACTCCATACCTGGGATGATTCTGGTTATGATTAACATGAATGAATGTATTTACGCGGGATTGAGGGTCGTAAACAGGCTTGTCTGAGACTCCGTACACAACTCCGGATGTTCCCGCCGTAGCTGCAACTTCGCCGGGATTTAGCACGTTGAGTGAAAATGCGTTATTGGGCTGATCACCGGCTCGGTAGGTCACCCGCGTGCCTTTTGCAAGACCGAGAGTTTTTGCGGCTGATTCTGTTAGCCGGCCGTGTTCTTCAAAGCAAGATTTAGCATCAGGCAGAAGATCTTTTGATATCTGGTAGTAGTCGAGAAGTTCATCGGCAACTGAATTTGTTTTGTAGTTCCAAAAGATCCCTTCTGAGAGGCCGGATTCTGTCGTGCAAATTTCGCCGGTCAGCTTCATCCCGATATAGTCTCCGGGAAGCATAATTTTGTGTATCTGCTTATACAGCTCTGGCTCATTTTCCTGAACCCATTTAAGCTTGGATGCAGTAAAATTTCCGGGAGAATTCAGATATGTTTCAAGGGATGTCTCGCGACCAAGATCATTAAAAGCCCGGTTTCCAATATCGGCAGCACGGCTGTCGCACCAAATGATCGATGGGCGTAACGGCCGTCCGTTTTGATCAACCGCAACAAGACCGTGCATCTGATACGTAATGCCGATAGCAGATATTTGCTCACCATCAATATCGTTTTGCTCAATAAGTTGATGGCTGGCTTTTACGATATGTTCCCACCAGACATCGGGATCCTGTTCAGCCCAGCCAGGTTTATTTGACTGTATTTTTAACTCTTCATTAGGTGATGTCGCGGAACCTATTGTTTTACCTGAATCAGAATCGATGAGTGAAGCTTTGATAGATGAGCTTCCAATATCGTATCCCAATAAGTATGTCTTTTTTGTCATGGTAGTCTTGCTCCTTAGGCCATACTGTTCGTAACCTTGATTGCTCAAACTGAACAAAATAATGCTGGTTTTTAATACATTTTGCTCAAAAAAGATAAGCATTAGAAGCTTGTTTTCCATATCAGGTTTGATGCAATTACATGAAACCTGTAGGGTGCGTCAAATCAAGATCGAATATTATTCTATTCCCACCTGTCATGACTATGATAATGTGTGCGTGTAGGTTAACTGAGTTTTTGAGGTGGGATTGATTTCTACTAGCCTGAAAAGACTTTAAATAGTAGAAAGTAAAAGTACGGGGGATGGGAGGAGCATTGTTTACACTGCAGCAGAAGAGAAATCGGAAAAAGCGGTGCTCATAAAATGAGTATTTTTATAATATACCCGTATGGCTAACCGATGTTGGATAGCCGGGGCGTTTGGTCCTGCAGCTTTTTTTAGACAGTTCATGGCTAAGTGGCTTAGGTTGAAGTTAATGAAGCCGATTACCCATCCACCTTATAACATCTATTTTCCGCTAAGTTTCACGGCCTTTACGCCTCCGAGTCCTGCAGCAACAAAAAGTGTTTTATTCCGGTATGCAACATGATTGGCAGATTGAAAATCATCAAATTTTAGATATCCAAGCAGTTCAACACTCAATTGATCACCGGTGGAATATAGGTTAAGATCTCTGCTTGCTTCGGCTACATAAACGCCGGCTTCACCATTAGAAATAAAGATAATTTCCTCATCGGCCGACGCAGCATTGGATTCTACTGCATTTGGGTTGAGTTCCAGCGCATCTGCATCGGGAACAGGAATTGTTGCCAATAGCTCTCCATTGTTCAAATCGATGAGATGGGTACCTGATTGACCGGCTGCTACGACAGCCAAGTCTCCTTTTATCTCGACCGTATTCTTGGCTTCGGGCGTATCTGCTCCGCTGAAGGGATATTCATGAAGTACCGACCGGTCGCTTTTATCGAGTACATGCAGAGTTCCGCTGCCGGTATTGGGATTCCCTGAAAGCACCACAATCCGGCTATCGTCTGTATCAACCCAGCGGGCATGTGGAATAGGGACAAAATCGATCTGCTCGGTAAGATCTTGGTTTAAAATGGTAAGTCCGGCGTTGCTTCCGCTTGTAATATAAATACTTCCATCTGACTTATGAATACTATTGGCAGCAAAGCCTTGAACACTCACATGAACGGGGTTGTCGTTAATGCTAAAACCGGACACCCCAAATTTACGGGCAACTGAGTTGGTGCCATCGAGTGTAATCGATGGATCATTTGTTGCCTGGGCTATCCAAAGTTGGTTTCCATCCATATACAGAGCATTGGATTTTGCATTGGTAAACTGAATTCCGGATCGGACGCGAATAGCATTTCTTGGGCTGCTGGTGACCTGAATGGCATCAATAGCCCCGATATAATCCGAACCCTGCACGTTATAGCTGACGGCAGCCCGGGCACTGTTTCCAAAAATATCAACCATGGTTGCCTGGGTGATCACTCCGTTCACAACCGGCGCATCAATTTCGGCTATGAGGTTAAGTGTGAAGGAGGGAGGGCCAACTCTTTTTGCCGCCTGTTCTGACGTAGATTGAATCGTAATTTCTTGATCTGTCTCGGTGAGCCGTACCTGCAGCTGGGATTCATTATTTTCAATAGAATATCCGGTATCATCGAACCCATCATTATTAACGCTGCATCCAGCAAACAATAAAAGTATGATAAGAAAAATACTTAACAGGAAAGATGAATAAGGATATTGGGTCATAGCCGGGTAATTATTTGGTGAAAGAATGATCAGTGCGCTGTTTTTAAGCTGTACTTCAGAAAATAGCTTTCTGAAAAGAACGCGTTGTGTGACTATGTTATCGGCAAAAGTGAGATAATTTTAAGAAACAGATGGAAGTGATTATACCGGGGCTTAAACACGCATAAGTTATAAGTTGGATGGCGGTTGACAATCAGCCGGAAGACGTAAACTTTTCTACCCGTTTAGGATCGTCAGGAGTTGTGGCGAGACTGACACCAATTAGCAGGATCAGATTCACAGCCAGCCCGTAAACACCTTCGTGAATAGGCAGAGGTTTCAACTCGGGCATCACCAAAAAGAGGACGCTGACTGCGATGCCGCCAAACAGACCCGCAAGTGCTCCGGCTTTCGTGGCCCGGCGCCAGTAAAACATGGCGTAAATAACAGGAAAGATTTGTGCTACGCCGCCATAGGAGCCCAGTAGTAATGCTACGATTGAAACATCGATAACCACGGCAAACAGGTAAGCAATCAAGCCAATCACAAGCACCGATAATTGAATAAGAAGACGTTCAGTTTTATCAGTGAGGGATGTAAGCTGACTTACCCCATCTCGTATTGCAATTGAAGCTGCGGAGTGTAGAATGGCATCGCCGGACGACATGGAAGCGGCTAGTGCTCCGGCACAAAACAGACCAATGACGACGGCAGGCAGATCAAGAGACATTAAAATTGTTGGCAGAATACTGTCGGCCGGTTGCACGCCCGGAAAGGCTACGACGGCGGAAAATCCAATCAGCAAAATAGGCACAAGGAAAAGAAGAAAGGTGGGATAGAGAACTACACTCAGGCGCATTGTTTTGACATTTTTCGCAGCATAGCTCCGCATAAAAAAATGGGGCCACACGGAAAAACCAACAGCTGAGATGAGCACTGCAGATCCATATTCCCACCAGCTCCAGGGCGAGCCATCGGCGGCCAGTCCGGGCGCTTCGAGCATGACCGTTCGGCCTGATTCCATAATGGCCTCAAACATTGGCCCGATACCCCCATACAGCGTATTTGGCAGGTAAATTCCTAAAACCCAGGCCATCACCATCATAAACAGCCCCTGGAAGGCATTCGACCAGCCGACTCCCATCACGCCGCTGAAATAAACATAGATAAGGACGATGAGATATGTGACGCCGGCTCCGGCCCAGAACGGGATGAGTCCTTCACTGATGACATTCAGCACGTATCCGGCGCCCACCATCTGGAGCGTCAAATAGGGGATGAAGACCACAACGCTGAGAATAGCGAGCATTACGGAGAGGAATGTGCTGTCAAATCGATCGGCGAGGAGTTCCGCCTGTGTGACGTAGCCATATTTTTTGCCGAGCCGCCATGCACGCGGACCAAAGAAGTAGAGCGGGACGATTCCTATCACGCCATATGCGATAATGTAAAATGCAGCTGCGCCGCGAGAGTAGGCCCATCCAGGGCCGCCCAGAAAAGCGAACGAGGAAAAAATGGAGGCACCGAGCACGAAGTAGAGCACAAACAGGTTCATGCTCCGATCGCCGGCCACATAACCGCCCACGCTTTTGGTAATACGAAGAGACGGAATGATACCGGTGAGCAATGAAATTAAGAGGTACAGGCCAACGACAATGAGGATAATGGTGCCGGTTTCCATCAGCTGGGTTCCCCGTTTAAGTCATCATCATGGGAATCGGAAAGGTAAAGCCCAAGCATGGCGGCAAATCCAATAATGACCCAGAAAATAATCCACGCAAATGAGAGCGGAAAGCCGAATATGAGTGGTTTGGCAGAAGAAAACAGTGCGTGCCCCGGCCAGGTAATGGCGAGGGCCGTGAGCAGCATGACGGCAATGAAAAGGAGTCTGGATCGACGCAAGGTCTGACTTTTTTATGAGTTTTCTATCAGAGTTAATAAAGTGCTTTTGAGTGTGAAATGCACGTTGGGATTGGCTTACCTACTCCATTCCAATCCCAACTCCAGACCACCCCTCTTGGTCTCCCCTCCCCACGCCGAAAGACACGGCGCATAGAGGGTAGAAGACAGTTCGGAAATCGTGAAACTCTACTAGGGAGGAGACAGCGATAGAGCGTCCAGCGAGGGGGCAGAGGTGGGTTCCGAGACTGGGAATAGCATATTGGAACGGGACCCACCCCTGAAGAATCCATTACACGCGGATTCATCTGTTCCCTCCGCGGAGAGGAGTAATATCACTACATCCCAGACCGATTCAACTCCCGCATCTCATCAAGCCTGATATTCCCTTCGTAATAGGCTTTTCCGACAACCACCCCGTATAGGTTGTGATTCTGCAATTCCACAAGGTCCTGTAGGTTGGACACCCCGCCCGATGCAATCCAATTGAGCTGAGGAAATCTTTTTTGAAGATCGGCATACATCTCCACATTGGGGCCGCTCAGCATTCCATCGCGGGCGATGTCCGTACTAAGGACGGTTTTCAGGCCTGCATCAATCATTGGGTTGATGAATTCTTCGATGGGTTCATCACTTGTTTTGAGCCAGCCGCCATAGGCCATTTTCCCATCTTTTAGATCGAGACCGAGAATCATCTGCTCCGGATAATCTTCGATCGCTTTCATCCACTCGTCCGTTTTTTTAACGGCCATGGAAGAGCAGATCACACCCGACAGGCCTGCATTAAGCAAAAGGTCGATGTCTTTTCGTGAGCGCACACCGCCACCGGTTTGCACGGAGAGGCCAAGCTCTGAAATGATTGTTTTGATGATGGGCAGATTCTCAAACGATCCGCTCTTCGCCCCATTCAGGTCCACCACGTGAATATGATCGAACCTGGCGGTTTTAAACTTCCGTGCCTCTTCGAACGGGTTGTGGTTGTAAATGGTTTTCTTGGCGTAGTCACCTTTTTGCAGGCGAACGGCCTGTCCGTCGAGAAGGTCGATGGCGGGGATAATTCTCATAAAATTAGAGTGTGTCATTTTAAATCATTTACGATGACACAAATATATGATATTGAAGAGAGGGAATGCAGTGATTATTTGAAAACCTTCAGCTAACAAAAGAATATTCTTGTAACCGGTATGGGATAATAAGTGCTAAAAAAAGATGGGACTATTTCTTTTAGCTCTTATTTTTTTTCACGATCTCAATAAAATTCTGAAGCAGCAGTGATCCTACCTGGCCCGATTTTTCCGGATGAAACTGTACGCCCATAAAGTTATCCTTCGCCACAACTGCTGCAAAATCGTTGATATAGTTACACGAGGCAAGGGTGAAATCGTTAGCCGGAGCGTAATAACCGTGGACGTAATATAAAAATTTCTGGTTGTCGATCCCTGAAATTAGCGGATGTTTCTTTTCAACTCTAAATTGATTCCAGCCCATGTGAGGTACTTTTGCCTGGGAAGAATCAAACTTTTTTAGCCGGCCCGGAATCAGGCCCAGCATATTGCTGTCACCCTCTTCAGAAGACTCATAGAGAAGCTGCATTCCCAGACAGATCCCCAGAACAGGTTTATCCGTGTTCTTGAGCCAGATATCCAGATCGCGCGACCGAAGATCATCCATGGCCGCGCCTGCATGGCCTACACCGGGAAAAATAATTCCATCGGCTTTTTCAAGCTCGTCTTCGTTGTCGGAAATAAAGTACTCCGCCCCAAGCCGCTCTAATGCATTTGCAACGGACGCTAAATTTCCTGCCTGATATTTGATGATGCCTATCATTAATTACTGCCTGTGTAAGTGAATATGTAAGTATTAGAGTGAGAAGTAAAAAGCTAAAAGTGAAAAGCTATTTTCAAAATTTAGACTTTAACTCATTAATTATTCTAAAAACTAAATGAGTATCGTCCCCAAAAGCGAAAAAAAAGTGTAGGCATTCATTCCAGCATAGGGTTTTCGCATCTCACTTTTGCCTTTTCACTACTACTCAGATGGTTCCTTTAGTGGTTGGTAAAATACCCCGAATCCGTTCATTACGGCTAATTGCAAATCGTAAAGCCTTTGCAAAGCCTTTAAAAATCGATTCGATGATATGATGCTCATTTTTTCCGGTTGCTGTAACATGGAGGGTTGCCTTTACGTTCATGGCCAGCGTATAATAAAAGTGCTCCAGCATCTCGGTTGGAAAATCGCCTACGTATTCGCGATTCAGATCCACATTCCACTTCAGGTATGGTCGGTCAGAAAGGTCGATAGCCACCGTTGCCTGTGCCTCATCCATCGGTAAAACAAACCCATAGCGCTGTATACCGGCTTTGTTTTCAGAAATTGCCTGACGTATCGCCTGACCCAGTGCAATCGCGGTATCTTCGATAGTGTGATGTTCATCTACTTCCAGATCGCCTTTACAAGTGATCTTAAGGTCGATCAGGCCATGACGTGCGATCTGATCCAGCATGTGATCAAAAAAGTTGAGGCCCGTACTGATGCTGCTTTCACCTGTGCCGTCCAGGTTGATGGAAACCGATATTTTGGTCTCCTTTGTATCGCGCTTCAGCGTCGCTTTCCGGCTGGGAAACAGGATGGAGCGTGTCAGGTTTGTCCAGCTGTCAGATGTTTCAATGATTTCACCGGACGATTCAAACACATAAGACTCATCTTTTTTTATGATGCCATCAGCCTCAGATTGATCAAACGAACTGTTGTTGATCGATTCATTCTCAATCAATGAACGCTGCTGATCCGTGAGCAAATCTTTTTCAAAACTCAGATCATACTCTGCTTCCTGGAGGTATTTCATACCAAAAAGGGAACCCTCCGGCAACAGGTTTTCATTGCCTGTGTTGAGTGCTGTAGGGTGGATGTAAATTTTCATAAACTTTTTAGTTTTGATATAAAATGATCTCCGCTTAAGAGAATAAATCGTTCATCCCGAAGGGTCGGAACTGTCGCTCCGCTCCAGCTTTTCACTTTTGCCTTCTCACTTTTTCACCCCACCACATCTTTCAAAGCCCGCAAAAATTTCACATTCTCATCCGGCATGCCAATGGTAACCCGCAGACAGTTTTCGCAGTGCGGTTCGTTTCCACGATAACGAACAATAACGCCAAGCTTTGCAAGGTTTTCGTACACCTCTTTCGCACGCTTTATTTTAAAGAGCAGAAAGTTCGCATTCGATGGATACACTTTTTCAACGGCATCGCTGTGTTCAAGCTGTTCGGCCACGTATTGCCGTTCTTCACGGATTTTTTTGATGTTGAACTTCAGCAGCTCCCGGTTATCAAAGGCTTTTAGGGCCGTATCGGCCGTAAGCTTATTGATGTTGTATGGGGCTTTAACCCGCATCATAAAGCTGATAATTTCCGGGTTAGCGATTGCTACACCCAGGCGAATACCGGCCAGTCCAAACGCTTTTGAGAAGGTTTGCAACACCACAAGGTTGGGGTACTGCTGAACCATTTCTGCCATCGATTCCTGCTTGCTAAAATCAATATACGCTTCATCCACAACCACAATCCCCGGAAAGCTCGTGCAGAGTTTCAGCAGGTCGGTCCGCTTCATATCGTTAGCCGTTGGGTTGTTCGGTGAACAGAGAAACAGGAGCTTCGTTGTATCATCCGCTGCTTCTTTGATTTTATCAGGCTGCAGCTGAAATCTTTCGCTCAGAAGTACCTCTTTCACACCTACATTATTAATATTTGCCGACACTTTGTACATACCATAGGTAGGTGGGGTGATGATAATCGAATCCTGACCCGGCTCACAAAAAATCCTCATCAGCAGGTCAATCGGCTCATCACTTCCTACTCCGAGAAACAGGTTGTCCACATCCACGCCGCGGTAGCCGGCTATGACCTCACGAAGCTCATCCTGCGTCGGATCAGGATATCGATGCAGATCCAGCTGATTCCTGACCGTGGACCCAAAACTATTTTCATTGGCATCAAGCAGAATACCTGAGTCAAAGTCATCCCGCGCGCTGCGGTAGGGGGTTAGATTACGGATATTTTCGCGGACCAGGGAGTGGATATTGGTTGTAGGCATTGGGATACTGTATTTTCTAACGATTGGTAGTTATCGTGTTAGGTTTTTTTATCCCCTCTTGGGAGGGGACAGGCGATGCAGCGTTCAGCGAAATCGTCAGGGGTGTGTTGGATCTATGCATTGATCAGGTCGTGAAACACACCCCTCGATTGCGTCATCCGGCTACGCCTTTTCCGCTTCACTTTTCCCCTCTCAAGAGGGGATTCTATTATCCATCATCTGTCATCAATCATCTCATTTCACTTCTCACGCCTCAACTTCGCCAGCCTCAGGCTCACAGCATTCTTATGGGCATGCAAGCCTTCAACATTTGCGAGTGTTTCAACCGTGGGGCCAAGTGATCTCAAACCGATCTCGTTAATCGTTTGCATGGTTATAAATTTCTGGAAACTGTGAAGCGATACGCCACTATACATCCGTGCGTAGCCGTACGTCGGAAGCGTGTGATTGGTGCCTGAGGCATAATCGCCCATGCTTTCGGGCGTCCACTGTCCGATAAAAACCGAGCCGGCATTATCCACCGAATCAGACAGTTGTTCTGCATCTTTTGTATTAATAATTAGATGCTCCGGTGCATAGCGATTTGAAAAATCCATCGCCTGTTCCGTGGATTCCACCACTACTGTAAAGCTGTTTTTAAGAGCACCTGCAGCGTACGATTTTCGGGGAAGTTCGTCGAGCTGTTCTGTGGTTGCCTTGTTGATGGCGTCCAGATCCGCGTTTTCAGTCACCACCAGGACCACCTGGCTGTCAGACCCGTGTTCAGCTTGCGATAAAAGATCGGCGGCAACAAAGTCCGGGTCAGCTGTTTCATCAGCGATGATGAGGACTTCTGACGGGCCAGCCGGCATATCGATGGATACCATCGCCTCACTGTTTTGCAGGATCATTTTTGCGGCCGTTACATACTGGTTACCCGGACCAAATATCTTATCTACTTTTGGGATGGATTCCGTTCCGTATGCCATGCCCGCAATTGCCTGGGCACCGCCGGCTTTTACAATTGTTTGTGCACCAATTTTCTGAGCAATATAGAGAATCGATTCAGGCACATCGCCGTTCACGTCCGGAGGTGTGGCGATGACGATTGTTTTACACCCTGCAACCATTGCCGGAACGCCCAGCATCATTGTAGTGGAAGGCAGGGGTGCCGTACCGCCCGGAATATAAAGGCCCACGCGCTCAATCGGCTTTGCCACCCGGCTGCACACTACACCGCTCATAGTTTCTACTTCGAGCTCCATCGAAAACTGCTCTCGATGGAATCGGTAGATATTTTCCATCGCCGTATCGATGGCCTTTTGAACAACAGGATTGAGGTTTACTGACAGAGCATTCGGATCAACCGTGACTGAATCGGGGGTCACACCGTCGAATTTCTGAGTGTATTTTTGAATGGCCGCATCGCCGTTCGATTCCACATCATCCAGAATCGGCTGGACGGTTCCGAATACGGACGCAAAATCCATTTTTGGCCGCCTCGTCAGGACGCTTATTTTCTTCGGTGTAAGATCTTTATAATTGTATGTTTTCATGGGGTAATATAGTCGTGAGTCCTGAGTCTTGAGTCGTGAGAATCTCATATCTCACGACTCAAGACTCATATCTCAAGTTTCGAATTAAATTACGTAGCAAATGCTCCAGGGAGCCTGAAAAGACAGGCACTCTGCAAGGTCCTTGAATTCTCATATCTCATATCTCATATCTATCAGACGATCATCGATTCAATGGGCAGCATCACAATGTCGGTGGCACCGGCTGCTTTTAGTTTTTCCATGACTTCCCAAAAAGTGTCGATTGGAATCACGGTATGAACGGCAACCATTCCATTATCGGCCAGTGGCATTACCGTTGGGCTTTTCATGGATGGCAACATATCTTTAATTTTTGGGACTGCTGTTTCCGGCGCATTCATCATGATATAACGACTTTCAGCAGCTGTTTTATGTCCTTCAATTCGCTGAAGCATTTTGTCAATCAGAGCCTGTTTACCTTCTGAGAGAGGCTTATTGGTTTGAACAAGCTGGGTTTCGGAATCAAAAATCTTGTCGAGTTCCACCAAGCCGTTAGCTTTTAGCGTTCCCCCGGTTGATACCAGGTCAGAGATTGCGTCAGCTATTTGCAGGCGCGGTGCAATTTCCACTGATCCTGACAGCGTTACAATAGATACGTTCTTAATACCTTTTGTTTCAAAATAGTTACGAGTGAGAACAGGGTAGCTTGTGGCAATTTTCTTTCCGGTAAAATCTTCTGTTGTTTTGATGGAGCCGTTTTTAGGTGCCGCCAGGGCGAGACGGCAAACACCATAATCAAGTCCTCGCAGAATGGTCACATTCGCCTGGTCTTCAGCAACAGTGTTGGCTCCTACAAATCCGAGATCGCAAACACCATCCTGAACATATTCGGGAATGTCGTCGTCGCGGATCAACAATAGCTCCACGTCAAAATTTCGGCATTTAACGAGCAGGCTGCGTTTGTAGTCGTCGAACTTAAGCCCAATGCCTTCAAGCAGAGAAATTGTTTTATCGGTCAAGCGACCGCTTTTTTGGATGGCAATACGCAGTGAAGTAGATGAATCAAGTGTTCTCATAGAAAAATCAGAGAGTAAAAAAATTTAGGTTGTAAGGTAGCGGGGTGCAGGTGAAAAACTGAGTGAAACAGCAAAGTGCAATTGGTGTGGATTTAGTGCACAAGATGCTCATGAATGCCCCGATGGCAATGATTGTGGGAAGAGATATGTAGATCGATTTTTATCACGTGTCAAAGTTATGGATTTACAAAGTGTAAAGCCAACGTTGTGGAAGGAGTAATTCATTCCTGAGGTGAAGCTGATTCTCGGCATGGTGTTGATGAGCTTCAGTCTCAAGATGAGGAACGGAAGTGTTGGTCTATAGTAAAACTCACAATACTTTCTGCAATTATCGTTTTTTGGCAGCTATAAAGAGAGAATGTTTTTATTTTAAAAAGTAAGCGCTTACATTTTGATTAGTTTCTTCGAGTATTGAAATTCAGAAATCCGTTATTGTTCTTCCATCTGACCCAATTCTAAATACAATATTATGACTGTGAAAAAAAGCCTTTCCGCACTTACAACTATTATTATTCTATTCATTCTGATCCCGGGGTCACTTCTGTCGCAGCCCATCCAAATCGATCGCATTGAACCCGGAAACTGGTGGGTTGGATTCCAGGAGCCCGAAGTCCAGCTTTTAGTTTATGGCAATGAGATCCAGTCGGCCAGGGCTTCGGTGGATTACCCTGGTGTGACGATCGAAAAAACCACGCTGGTGGAGAATCCCAACTACCAGTTTGTAACACTGCGCATCGAAGATGATACGCAGCCGGGAACCGTTGAGATAACTTTTCGGCGAGGTAACCATTCACAAACGATTGATTATGAAATCAGGGAACGACACAATGATTCAAATCGGAACCAGGGCTTTGATTCCTCCGACCTGATCTACCTGCTGATGCCTGACCGGTTTGCCAATGGTAATCCCGCTAATGACGAGATTGAGGGCATGCTCGAAGGCGTCAATCGTGATGATCCCGGTGCCCGTCACGGCGGCGATATTCAAGGGGTGATCGATAATCTCGACTATCTGGACAATCTTGGTATGACGGCTGTCTGGTTTACGCCGATCATCGAGAACGATATGCCGCCGGAATATGGCGCCTATCATGGTTATGCGGCTACTGATATGTATCGCGTCGATCGGAGGTTTGGATCAAACGAGAAATACCTGGAGCTGATAGATGCTGCTCACGACCGGGGTATGAAGGTCATCATGGATATGATTCATAATCACGTGGGTATTGAGCATTGGTTTGTGAAAGATCAGCCGACTGATGACTGGGTGCATGATCTGGATGAGGTGGGAACTACAAATTACAGAACATCAACTGTGATGGATCCATATGCTTCAGAGCACGATGCTGATGCCACGGTTCAGGGATGGTTTGTAGTCGATATGCCGGATTTGGATCAACGGAATGAACTGGTGGCGAATTACCTCATCCAAAACACACTTTGGTGGATTGAATATTCCGGGATTGATGGCATTCGGATGGATACACACCCTTATCCTTACAAAGAGTACATGGCCGACTGGTCGAAGCGAGTACTTGAAGAGTTTCCTGATTTCAACATGGTAGGTGAGGCATGGATGCCCAATACACCCTCCACAGCCTACTGGCAGACAGGGTTTCCGAGTCCGGACGGGTATGAAAGCTACCTGCCCAGCGTAACCGATTTTCCACTGTACGGGTCAATTACAGCAGGGCTGAACGAGCAACCAGGCTGGGATACCGGGATTTCACGGCTGTACTTTACATTGAGCCAGGATTTTCTATTTCCTGATGCAAATCTGAACGTCATCTTTCCGGGTAATCACGATCTTGATCGTATATTTACGGTGATGGGGGAGAGCTACGGGAAATTCAGAATTGCGCAAACATTTATAATGACCACCCGCGGCATTCCGCAACTTTACTACGGAGATGAAATCCTGATGACCGGCGGTGGTCCGGATGGACTGAAACGCAAAGATTTCCCGGGCGGGTGGGAGGAAGATCCCATTGACGCATTCACAGAGGAGGGCAGAGAAGAGCTCGCAGAAGAAACCGGATTTCCTGTGACTGACGCTTATGAGTTTGTATCAACGCTTGCCAACTGGCGCCAGGAAAACGAGGTGATTCATAGCGGGGAACTAACCCACTTCATCCCTCAAAACAATGTGTATGTTTATTTTCGGCATAACGATGAGAAACGAGTGATGGTGATTCTCAACGCAAATGAAGAATCGGATGTGCTGTATCTATCCCGGTTTTCTGAAATGATTCAGGACTCCCAAAGTGGGGTTGACGTGATCAGCGGTGAAACTGTTGATCTCGGCGAAACGCTGGCTATTGATGGGTATGAGACAATGGTGATAGAGTTGGAGTGACCCATCTGATCTCCATCATTCTGGTTTTGCTCCGTGGTTTGTATAGGTCCTTTTTATCTATAGGATCATTTTGAGATCAAAGGGGGAGTAAAAGATTTGGTGATGAATTAGAGAAATGAAAATCCCCTCTCTGAGAGGGCTCATCTCTTGCACGCGACTGCGAGGGGTGTGTCCGAATTGGATCGTGAACGGCATGGATTTCTAATTCAGTCTTTTATCCAATCAAATTCGTTAGGTAGTGTCCGTTCTTCAATTTGTAAATCGAAAAGTCTTTATCGAGTGTGATAATGGATGATAGGCCTTTAGATTCGGCAGTTTCCAGAAGCGTCGCATCTGCGAAATCAGCCGGTAAATCTGCGTAGGTTTTCAGTGTATCCCGAAGGCTGCTGAGCTGCCACTGCTCGATATTGTGGACGTCAATGCCACCCATTATCACCCAGTCAAGAAAATCGAGTTGTGTTTCCTTGTTGAAATCCAGCATGTAACAAACCTCTGTGAGTACCGGCCATGTTGAAATGAGTTTGCCTTCGAAGGTTCTCATGAAATCAAATACTTTTCCATGGTATTGATCGCTGTTATCGAATAGTGCAATAATGGGGCCGGCATCAATCAGACTGCTTATCACGGACTTTCTTTTTTATTTTGGATTTATAAGTTATAGAACGGTCTCTATCACCGCTGCCATGTTTTCCAAATAACTCTTTCCCGGTTTCGAATGGCTTGCTGTGGCTTTTTTCTTTCGCGATATACTCTACCAATGCCTCTCTGATTATGACCGAGTGAGACTTATCCGTTTTTGATGAGAGAGCCTCCAGCTGCTCTTCGAGTTCTTTTGGCAGTCGAACAGATTTCATGGTTTTAATGATTTATTAAATGTAATACATAAAGTATTACATTATTCTATGATTTGCAATTGCCTTACTTATGTAAAGAAAAGTCTAAAATCGAATGGGTTAAGTGTACTGTTAAAAATCTCATCCTGTATGATATGCTAACAGTAAAAAACTCACAACCGCTCAAACCGCGATTGGAAAAAACGCAGGTACTCCGGTTCATAGACAAATTTCAGTCCTGTGATCTGTTCACGGTTCGCATAAACCGCTTCAATGGATTCAGCAACCACATCCATATGCGCCTGCGTGTAGACACGCCGAGGGATGGTCAGGCGAACCAGCTCCAGTTTAGGGTAGTTGTGTTCGCCTGTCTCGGGATTTCGTCCGGCTGATACCACACCGCGCTCCATTGCCCGGACGCCGGAATCGAGGTAGATGGCTCCAGCAAGGGATTGTGCAGGAAGCTGATCTTGGTTCAAATGGGGTAGAAAGGCTTTGGCATCCAGAAAAACGCCATGCGTTCCGATGGGTTTAACAACCGGGATGCCTGCATCAATAAGCTTTTCCCCGAGATACTGAACCTGGCCCACCCTCGCCCTGATGTGGTCATAATCCACTGATTCGGTGATGCCAATCGCCAGGGCTTCCATATCGCGCCCGGCCATTCCGCCATACGTGTGCAGGCCTTCGTAGACCACCACCATGTTTCGGGCCTTGTCAAAAATCTCGTCATCATTCACCGCAAGGAATCCGCCGATATTAACCAGCGCATCTTTCTTTGCGCTCATGGTGGCGGCATCGGTTTGGTTACAAATCTCGACGACAATATCACTCACAGACCAATCTGAATACTCTTTTTCATTTTTTTGAATCATGTAGGCGTTCTCGGCTACCCGGGTCATATCATGCACAATCATGATGTTATGGTGGTCGCACAATTTTCTCAGTTCTTTTAGATTTTTCAGCGATATCGGCTGACCGCCCGCCATATTCACCGTCGTGGCGATGGAGACATACGGAATCTTATCTGGACCATGTTCTGTGATCAGATCTTCCAGTTTATCCAGGTCCACATTGCCCTTGAAAGAGTGGAGGTCTGCCGGATCGTGGGCTTCATCAATAATGATATCCACAAACGTGCCGCCAGCAAGTTCCTGGTGAAGCTTTGTAGTTGTGAAATACATATTGCCCGGGATGATGTCGCCCTGTGAGATGAGAATTTGCGAGATCATATGTTCGGCAGCACGGCCCTGGTGTGTTGGCACGAGATGTTTATAGCCGTAATACTTGCGAACCGCATCTTCGAGATGATAGAAATTCCGGCTGCCTGCGTATGCTTCATCGCCCATCATCATGCCGGCCCACTGACGGTCGCTCATGGCTGATGTACCGCTGTCGGTGAGCAGATCGATATAAACGTCATTCGATTTTAGTAAAAAGGTATTATACCCGGCCTCACTAAGAGCTGTCTCCCTTTCTTCCCGGGTGGTAATCCGAACCGGCTCCACCATTTTAATTTTATAGGGTTCCGCCCAGGATCGTTTTCTGTCAGATGATTTTTGATGTTCAGCCACAAGTTCTTCCGTTTGATTAGTTGATCAACAGATTTCGAATCTATTTTATGATACAGAAAAGCGCTTTTATGATAAAGGCGTTTGTTTGTTCAAAAGTGAGAAGGCAGAAGTGAAAAGATAGAGCGGAGCGACAGTCCCGCACCTTCGAGGTGAGAAAATGTGACTTCTGAGTGCCGAACCCATTTGCCAGCTTGCCCAAAGATTTTCCCTGATTGAAAATAGCAGTAGACCAGATTTTGATTTCTTTAAAAATTATCTCAAACAAAAGATTATAGGTACAGCACAGGATTGAATTTCAAGTTTGAGTCATTACAAATCCCTTAAATATTTATAATGAAGTGCTGTCCAAGTCATACTTTAAGAAAAAATTAATCGCATATATTGTTTTAAATCAATGACTTATGGAATATTAGAAGGCAGCGGTCCTAATTCTATAAATCTTTACTAATTTTTTCCTTATCCGGGGATTCATTTACTTGGCTCCAGATTGAAAACAGAACAAACATGTACACAGTTTTTCAATCCAACCGGAGACGGGAATCGCAAATGCAACGCTGCGGAATCACGCCCAGACGTGAGGTGACCACCACAATGATGCTGAGCTAACAAATAACCGTTGGCAGTAAAGCGCTTTTCTCTCCTGTATTAAATATAAAATAAAATCATACAGGACAAGACGATGAAAAAAGTACTATTAATTATTACAACACTTCTATTCACTGCTTTTTCAGCTTTCGCGCAAAGCAACGAAGCAACTCTCTCACAAATAGGAGATGACAACACTGCTACTATTGATCAGGTTGGCGATCTGAATTATACATCACTTACACAGGAAGATGGAGCAACGGCTGATATTGATCAAATCGACGCTTCAAGTTCATTTGTGAGCCTGAGCCAGATTGGATCAAGCAGCGCTACTATTTTCCAAACCAACAAGAACAGCGTACAGGGATTCACTGATCAATGGAATACACCTGCAGCCAGCAAACTTGCTACCCAGGAAGGTTCAGGTAACACCATGGATATTACGCAGCTGTCAGAGTTTAACCAGGCTTATGTAGATCAGTTTGGTGATAATAACTCCATGTCTATACTTCAGGATGGTGGTATCAGTAATATTGCCAGAATACTACAAGATGGAACTGGGAACTCAATCGATGTTGATCTGATCGGAAGCATCAACCGCGTAAATGCACAGCAGTATGGTGTTGGAAACTCTGCAACAGTTAGTGTAACGGGCGACAAAAACAACGAGTTTGGTGGCACTGGCTCAAGCTACATTTACCAGGATGGAATGGATCACACGGCTACTGTTACCCTCATGGGTGACGAAAACTTCTACGACATTTCTCAAATGGGATCAGCTCAAACAGCTACTGTTACAGCTACGGGTAATGGCAACAGTGCTGTAATCACGCAAAGTAACTAACTAATTCAAGAAGAGGCCGGCACAAATAAAGGTGCCGGTTTACTAATGAAATCCAAATTCATTTAGAAAATTTACAGTTATGAAGAAATTAACAACACTATCAATCGCACTGCTTTTTTCAGTAGTATCTGCATTCGCACAAAGCAATGAGGCAACGGCAACACAGGAGGTAGATGATTCTGAAATCATTATCAATCAGGCCGGTAGCAGCAATACAGCTGTCGCTCTGCAAACCCTCGGCAACGATAAAATGCTGATCGATATCGATCAACAAGGCAGCGGAAATGATGCCGATGTAACCCAGCAGTATGGTCAGTGGCATGAAGCCCAAATCGATCAGGTAGGATCAGGAAATGAAGTAAACCTCACACAGGATAACACAAGTACGCTTGCTGATGTATCCCAGGAGGGGGCGGGAAACAGCGCGGATATTTATCAGAGAAATTACCGGTTTGAGTTTGGCACGTACTCCTCAAGAGTTGATGTGGGCCAGATCGGAGATAACAACGAAGTAATGGTCGATTCAGATGGTTTTGGTAATAATGTATCAATCGAACAAGGCAGCGAAACCATGGCAAGTGACGGGCAGTATGCCAGCGTCACACAGAATGGTTCTGATAACCAAGCCACGATCGAGCAATACGGCAGAGGTGGAGCTGATCACACACAGATTCAGGATGGGGAAGGTAACAGAGCCATCGCTGATAGTCCGTGGGGATCCAGCGACGGCTACCAAGAGCAGACTGGAACAGGGAACTACTCCTTGATAAAACAAAACGGTTATCATAGTGCCACCTCAAAACAAAATGGCTCCGATAATTACTCATGGATACGACAATCCGCTGGAAGCAGTGATGCATCGTTTACTCAAACTGGCGATAATAACCAGATTAATGCAGACCAAAGAGGTGTTGGCAGCGAGATGACGATTGCACAGACTGGTAATGGTAACACAGCCGGAACAGCCGGGTTTACAAACATGGGAATCTTTCAGATTGGTGATGGCAACTCTCTTGAACTCACTCAAACTGGTGACAACAACTCGGCTTTTGTTGATCAGAGCGGTGATAATCACACTGCAACAATCAGTAGTATTGGGAACGGTAACTCAGCTTCAATTACACAGAATTAAGAGAAACGCATTCTGTAAAGCCCGGCATCATTATAAAGTGTCGGGTTTTTTATTGTTCTGTTTTTATCAGGCGGGCCGTTATTCGCACAGAGTAACTCTTGTGATGTTGATCAGGCCGGCAACGGTAACAGCTTGACTGTATCTGAGGATGGTACCATTAATAGAGTGACCGTGATCTAGTATTTCAATAATCTGTTGTTTGGGTTTTTTTATGGCTGGTAATCGGAAGTTTGGTGAATATATTCACCAAATATACGTATATATGGTGATTACGATCACTGAATATACTGAGTAAATAAGTGCTCACAATTGAAGTTTTACATCTCGATATTACTACTCAAGCGCCTGTTTCACATCCCCAACAATATCCGCACTGTTTTCAAGTCCAACCGCAATACGGATCAAACCCGGCGTAATGCCCACCAACTCTCGCTCTTCTTCGGTCAACTTTGAATGAGTCGTAGAAGCCGGATGCGTGACGATGGTTCGCGTATCGCCAAGATTAGCTGAACGAGAGAGTATCTTGATGTTGTCGATAAATGACGTCGCTTTTTCATATCCGCCTTTGATCTCAAAGCAGACCACGCCGCCGCCACCCTCCATCTGTCTCATTGCCAGCTCAATCTGCGGATGATCTTTATGAAACGGATATTTCACAAAATTCACATTCTTATGAACGCCCAGAAAACCGGCCAGTGTTTCGGCGTTGTCGCAGTGTCGATCCATTCTTACCGGCAGCGTCTCCAGACTTTTGCTGAAAAGCCATGCGTTAAACGGAGAGAGGGCCGGACCCGTGTGGCGGGTAAAAAACTGGATCTTCTCCATATATGTTTCGCTGCCTACAATCACCCCACCAATAGCGCGCCCCTGACCGTCGATAAACTTTGTGGCCGAATGCTGCACAAGGTCGGCCCCAAACTCAATCGGCCGCTGCAGATAGGGCGTGGCAAAACAGTTGTCCACCACAAAAATCAGGTTGTGAGCTTTGGCCAGATTACCGGCCCATTCCAGGTCAATAAGATCCAGCCCCGGGTTTGATGGGGTTTCAAGGAAGAGCATTTTCGTATTCGGTTTGATGAGTTCCTCCCATGAATCTGTTTGCCCAACATCAGCATAGGTGAAGCTGATGCCCCAGCGTGGAAGAATCTGACTCAGAATCTGATGAGATGATCCAAACAATGACCGTGATGCCAGCACATGATCTCCCTGGTTTAGAATTCCCGCCAAACACCCAAACACACCTGCCATGCCGGATGATGTGGCTACGCCCATATCTGCACCTTCCATGCGGCACATCTTGGCGATAAACTCATCTGTATTTGGATTTGAATACCGGCTGTAGACGTTCCCCTCAATCTCTTTTGCAAACATCGCCCGCGCATGCTCGGCTGACTCAAATGTAAAACTTGACGTCATGTACAGCGGGGTTGAGTGTTCCCGTTCGCCGGTTGTGGGCGTTTGAATCCGGATAGCGTCTGTTTCGAAATGGGTTTTTTTATCGGGCATGTTTGTTATGTACTTGGGGTGATGAAAACTCCCCTCTCGAGAGGGGAAAGCGATTGACAAAGGCGAAGCCGATTGGCAGGAGCGAGGGGTGTGTTTGAGAGGATGCAAGGCGTGAATTAGAATCGAAGTCAATCAACGCTTAGTTAACACACCCCTAATCCACTCGCTAAACACTCGTAAATCTGTCCACTCTCGAGAGGGGAATCTCACGACTCACGACTACTCAACAATCTCATAACTACTCGAAATCTCCGCCGTTTTTTCAAGCGTTTTGGAAACGGAACAATATTTATTCAGCGACAGGTCAATCGCACGGGCCACTTTCTTTTCATCCAGGTGGGAGCCTTTCAGGATAAAATGAAGGTGGATAGTTTTGAACTCGGTATATTGTTCGCCTTCCACAGTGACACGTTCGCCGGTCACCTCAATCTGCAGGTCGTCGGGATTTTGCTTCTGTTTTTTGAGGATGCCAACCACGTCAATGGCTGAACATCCGCCGGCCGCAGCGAGCAGCATTTGCATGGGACGAAAG
This sequence comes from Rhodohalobacter sp. 8-1, assembly GCF_038150125.1. Taxonomy (NCBI): domain Bacteria; kingdom Pseudomonadati; phylum Balneolota; class Balneolia; order Balneolales; family Balneolaceae; genus Rhodohalobacter; species Rhodohalobacter sp. 8-1. The sequence goes on from NZ_JBBVMF010000017.1 coordinate 104,972, forward strand.
CCACCGTTAATGCCGCCGATTTCACCGGTTCCGTCCATCTGCAGGGAGACACCGTCTTCATTTTTGGCTTCCATGTGAACGGCATCATTAAGCCGCTGAATCGATATTTTCATAGATCGTAATATTTTGTTGAAAATTCATCACTAAAATACCGAAAATAATTCTGCTGTTCGATTCTTATTCACTCAGGATTTCAGTTCAGAGTTTCTATCAATTTTGATTCAGCTTCCTGATGTCTGATCCCAGCATCTGCTGCAGTTCCCCAAACGTTTCAGCATCGAGGGCTTGTGTTTTAAAGTTTCCGGTATTCAGAAAATCGGCCGGAATATGTACAGCACGAATAAGCAGGCCCTGAAATTCATCAGCGGGACCAAGCATGTAGTTGGCCTCCAGGAATACTCTTACATCAACCCGTGTAAAATCGAAGTCGTAGAGCAGCGTCCCGTTAGCATTGAATTCGGTGAGCGGCAGTTTGCGCCAGACGTCCAGATTGTCCTCTTCAATATAATCCTCAAACACATACACGAGCATCACGTCTTGATTCAAGACTTCAATCCCGGATGGAATTTCCCGGACAAAAGAAAAATCGTTGGATTGATTGAGGTCTACCTCAAACTCAAATGATGTAGGGAGAATGCTCGGACCTGCAGGTCCTTCAGGTCCGCGAGGCCCAACAGGCCCCTGGTCGCCGCAGCCGTTTAGAAGAAGAAAGAATGCAATAGCAGAAAGTAAGAATTTCATCATTTTTTTCATGTTGTACCCGTTTGATTATGAGTTGCATATAATCTAACGGCTGAGAATGCCAATGGTTTCCTGTGAAATTATACCATATAAGATATATAAAAACAGTTACTTAATTGGTATTCACATGAATAGCATATTCATGTGAATTTTGCCCGTTTCTGTGCGCGTGGCGGGTGGAACAGGGAACATTGAACAGGATTTATAATTGATAGAGATAATCCGTTAATAAATCTCATCAATTATGAAAAAATGGTTACAACTATCTGCTTTAGTTATTCTTCCTGTCATCTTTGTGCAATGCGGTTCAACCAGTTATATGGCTCCGGTTAGTCAGGTTGAGCAGGACGTTAAGACTGATCCTGAATATCAATACTCGGACAGCTCCATTGCCGAGGCGTTTCAAACAATGCCACAAATCAAACCACCGATCAAAATATCAATTTATAATGCCGGGCAAACCGTTTCTCATATTGCCGGTGACCTGGATGCTCTGACCGGCGTTCGAAATACGACGTACATTACGCCGGGCCTGATCGACTTTGTGAAACCGGCAGGTAGTCCATCCGAAAGACGTAATCTTTATGGATACAGACGAACTATTCGTTCAATGGATTTGAGAGCACTGGCTGCACAATCCCATAGTGATGTGATACTGTATATCGAACCGTTTCACGAAGTCAGAACCGGGGCGAACGCACTCGCCGTGACATATGCCGGGATTCTGCCAATGTTTTTTGTGCCCGGCAATAGCGTTGAGGTGACGAGCACTGTAGATGTCTATCTGATTGATGTTCGAAATGGTTTTATCTACTCCTCATACCGCAATCAAACCCGGGCAGAGAAACGATTTGTGAAAATCGGCCATCGTAAGCATACGGATGAACTGATTGAACGCAATAACAGCGTGCTCCTTCAGTCTGTCGTCGGAGAATTGGAGCGGGTACTCAAAAATGAAAGCTATTTTGTGAGTACGGAGTAGGATGGGTATTCATATTTGATTTATAGGAACATCAGATCTAAAGCTAATAAAAAAAGCCATCCAAAATAAATTGGATGGCTTGAATGTGTTGAATAAATAATGGCGCGGATTGCCAGACCCAAAATGACCTGTCAGGGTGCGAAGCTCCTGACAGTGTCATTTTCTACACCCTACACCCTACACCCTACACCCTACACCCTACACCCTGCACCCTACACCCTGCACCCTACACCCTGCACCCTGCACCCTGCACCCTGCACCCTGCACCCTACACCCTACACCCTGCACCTTGGATCTTGTAACCGACTCTGGCAGGATTCCGCAAAATGCACTCGGAAACTCTGCCAGGTCTAATTACTTTTCAATTCTGCCTTCTGCCTTCTGCCTTCTCACTTTTCACTTCTCCTCACCCAAATACGGATAGGTCCAGTCGAGCGGAGCGGCGAATGTTTCTTTCATGGATCGCATCGAAACCCACCGGAGGAGATTTGCAACACTTCCGGCTTTGTCGTTGGTGCCGGATTTACGGCTTCCGCCAAATGGCTGCTGGTTCACAACGGCCGCTGTGGGTTTGTCGTTGATATAGAAGTTTCCGGCAGCCTGCCGCAGACGATCGGCCATCTGGTTCAGGGCATAACGATCGCGCGCCCAGATTGCCCCGGTCAGCGCATAGGGGGAGGTGCTGTCGCAGAGATCAAGCGTCTTCTCGAAATCCTTGTCTTTGTAGACGTAAATAGTTAAGACCGGACCGAAGATTTCTTCTTCCATTGATTTAAACTTGGGATCACTTGTCACGATCACCGTTGGCTGAACGAAGTATCCTTCACTGTCGTCGTAGGTTCCGCCGGCGATGATTTCAGCGTCATCTGACTCTTTTGCATAGTCGATATAGCCGCTGATTTTATCGAACGCTTTGCGGCTGATGACGGCACCCATAAAATTAGAGAAATCTTCTATATCGCCCACTTTGATCTTGTTGACTTCCGGCACAAATTTTTCCTTGAAATCGCCCCAGATGGATTTTGGAATATACATGCGTGAAGCGGCTGAACACTTCTGACCCTGGTATTCAAATGCTCCGCGAACGGCGGCAATCACCAGGCGGTCAACATCGGCTGTGTTGTGTGCAAAGATGAAATCCTTACCACCCGTTTCACCCACGATCCGCGGATAGGTTTTATACTTCTCAACGTTTTCACCGATTTTTTTCCAGAGGTGATTGAATGTCCCCATCGATCCGGTGAAGTGAAGTCCGGCAAGATCTTTGCTATCGATAGCAGGATCGCCCACGTCGGCGCCTTCGCCAGGCAGAAACTGTATCACACCATCAGGCAGACCGGCTTCTTTCAGAACCTGCATCACGTACCAGCTGGAGTAGATTGATTCAGGTGATGGTTTCCAAAGCGATACATTTCCGCACATCGCGGGAGCAGACGGCAGATTTGCAGCAATCGCCGTGAAATTGAATGGCGTCACAGCAAACACAAATCCTTCAAGCGGACGGTATTCTGTGCGGTTCCACATTCCGTCAGGGGAGTGAGGCTGATCTTCATAGAGACGCTTGAGATACCAGGCGTTGAAACGGAAGAAATCGGCGAGTTCACCCACAGCCTCGATCTCTGACTGATGAGGGGTTTTCGATTGGCCCAGCATTGTGGCAGCATTCATTTCAAAACGTTTTGGCCCGGTGATAATATCGGCGGCTTTCAAAAAGATGGCCACGCGATCTTGCCAGGGCATTTCTGCCCACTCTTTTCGGGCTTCAAGTGCGCCCTCAATCGCTTGCTTAACTTCTTTTTCGCCACAGTAATAAACAGTTCCAAGTTTGTGGCTGTGATTGTGTGGCATCACCACATCGGCTTTACGGTCAGTTTTTACCTCTTTACCATTGATGATGGCGGGAATCTCAATCTGCTCGGCCTTCTGCTCTTTGAGGACTTCTTTCAGAGCTTTGCGCTCGGCAGATCCCGGTGCGTATTGCAGATAAGGTTCGTTGACAGGCTCCTGTATATTGAAGTGTGCGTTAGACATAATATTCAGTGTCTTTTTTAAATTTAACGGCTATAATTTTTCTGTTCTAAATATAGGAACTGTGGAGCGGAGTTCCCGCATCAAACATCAAAAATGAGGAGAGTACCTGAACAGTCTTCTAAATGAGAATGTAATCTCGCACTGAGCGAATAGTTCGGCAATAGGCAAAGTAAGTGATTACGTTCATTTGGTTACTGGGTATTGGTTATCAGTGTCAGCTGTAAAAAAACTCATACAGCCGATAACTATTACACCAATAACCAAATTACCCAATAACCTTTACCGAAAATGGTACCGTACAAATCCTTCCATCGCTTCATATTCGGCAAGGCCCAGGTCATCGTACGTCTGAGCCGTGGCTTTATTCCGGTCTTCAGAGCGCTGCCAGAATTCTCGGGTGTCAGATCCCGGGAATAGTGGACGGTCTTTCTGTGACTGATGCTTGAAGATCGCCCGGCGTTTTCGGGTAAGTTCGAGCGGACTGAGAGGAACAGCCATCTCAATTTCGTTGACATCCCATTCCTGCCATGCACCGCGATAAAGCCATACGTAGCAATCTTTTGCCCATTCTTCTTCCTTCACCTTGTCGAGTGCCAAGAAGATTGCTTTCAGGCAAACCCTGTGCGTTCCGTGAGGGTCAGACAGGTCGCCTGCTGCATATATTTGATGTGGCTTGATTTTTCGAAGAAGGTCGACCGTAATTTGAATGTCTTCGTCAGACAACGGTTTCTTTTTCACCCGGCCGGTCTCATAAAACGGCATATCGAGAAAATGAAGATTCTCTTCAGGCACGCCGCAATAACGCCCGGCAGCTTTTGCCTCACCCCGGCGAATCAGTCCTTTAATCTCCTTAATCTCTGGTGAATCCACCTGGCCGGGCTCTTTGGTTTTCAGGTAATGCGTAATCTCTTTAAAAAGAGACTGAGCTTTTTTGTCTTTCATTTTAAATGTCTCAGCATAATCGGTGACAAAGTCCGCAAAACGGATCACATCATCATCAAACACAGCAATATTCCCTGAAGTTTGATAGGCAACATGTACGTCGTGTCCATGGTCCACAAGTCGGATCAGCGTACCTCCCATAGAAATGACATCGTCATCAGGATGCGGACTGAAAATAAGAGCTTTCTTGGGAAATGGCTCTGCGCGTTCCGGCCGGTACTTGTCATCTTCCTTAGGTTTGCCGCCCGGCCACCCGGTTATCGTATGCTGCAGTTCGTTAAATACTTTTATATTGATGTTGTAGGCCGGACCTTTGGATGCGATCAGATCGCCCATGCCGTTTTCGTTATAATTTTCATCGGTAAGTTTCAGCACCGGCTTGTCCATCTTCTGGCAGAGCCATACCACAGCTTTTCTAATCAGTTTATCGTCCCATTCGCACGAGGTAAGCAGCCACGGCGTATTAATTCGGGTAAGTTTCTCCGCTGAGGCTTCATCAAGTACAATAACTGTATTATCGTGTTTTTGCAGGTAGGTTGCCGGTACGCTTTCGTTGATGTCCCCTTCAACCGACTCCTGAATAATCGGGGCTTTGCCTTCGCCCCAGGCCATCAGGATAATTTTATCGGCTTCGAGGATGGTGCCAACTCCCATTGTGATAGCACGCCGCGGAACGTATTCTTCACCAAAAAAGTCACTGGCTGCATCTTTCCTGGTAATTTTATCAAGAGTGATAAGGCGCGTAATGGAGTCAGGGCGTGATCCCGGCTCGTTGAAGCCAATATGGCCGGTACGCCCGATTCCAAGAATTTGAATATCCAGCCCGCCCGCATCCGCTATTTTCTGTTCATACATTTCGCAATAGTCATGAACCTGATCTTCGGGGATGGTACCATCCGGGATGTGCACATTTTCATCAGGAATATCGATGTGATCAAATAGGTGCTCATTCATGAACCGCACGTAGCTTTGCAGGGAATTCGGTTCAATAGGGTAATATTCATCAAGGTTGAAGGTGATGACGTTTTTAAATGACAATCCCTCTTCTTTGTGCAGCCTTACAAGCTCATCATACACGCGAACAGGTGTGGACCCGGTAGCCAGGCCAAGAACAGTAGGCTTATTTTCCGAATCTTTTTTGCGGATTAAATCAGCAATTTCGTCTGCTACTGCAATAGACGCTTCAGAGCTTTCCTCGTAAATGACGGTTGGAATTTTTTCGAAATAAGTTAATCGTCGGTCAATTGATTTTACCCGGTTCGTTAAATTACTCATAATTGAAGGTTTAAATAATTACGGAAATTGAGATTCTGTCGTTTGGAAAATGGTGGCTGCATGAATGAATCAGTCTCAGATTTCATGAAGCATCAACAAACCAAATTGAACACAAGAGTACAATTGCTTGTAAGACGCTCTATTTTGCCGATAAGTGATAATAATCGATGGTTTGAACGCCATAATGCACTCTAAGCTAGACACAAGTATAAGAATTTCAGCATGTAAACTTTCGATGGAAACGGTTCCAAAATTTCCGTTAAAATCACAATTAGTTTGGTTTTTGGATTTATATGATGATTTTAGACCGTTTTGAAACAACATTTACAAAACAAACGCCAGATTTTTATTAAATGATTGCAAAACAAACATGAACCTGATGATCGGAGTGGACCTTGGAGGAACCTACACCAAGTTTGGGCTGGTTGCAGAAAAGGGAGAACTTATTGCTGAAAATTTTATCGAAACAGATTCGAGCGTTCCGTACGATGTGTTTTTTGCCAGGTTGTATGATGAAATTGAGAGGCTGAAAAATAGGTTTGCTGCAAGCTCAAAAATGAAGGGGATTGGAATCGGGGCTCCATCCGGAAATTACCTGAGCGGCAAAATTGAGAATGCATCAAATCTGAACTGGCCCGATTACATCCCGGTTGCTAAAATGATGACCAAGCTCAGCGGCCTCCCTGTTGCGGTAACTAACGACGCCAATGCGGCTGCCCTCGGTGAAATGAAGTACGGAATTGCAAAAGGGGTCAACAACTTTATATCACTGACGCTTGGCACGGGGCTCGGGAGCGGAATTGTGATCAACGGTAAGCTTGTAAACGGACAGAATGGACATGCAGGAGAACTTGGTCACATGATAGCAGTAACTAATGGACGCGCCTGTGGCTGCGGCAGAAATGGTTGTCTGGAAACATACGCTTCTGCTCCCGGCTTACTCAAAACGCTACTGGATTTAATAGACTCTACTGAAACAGACTCGGTGTTAAGGGATCTGGACCACTCATCAATTACAGCGAAAGATATTACCAGGGAGGCGGCTGAAGGAGATCAGTTGTCGCTGGATGCTTTTGATAAAACGGGTCAGATACTAGGAGAAAAACTGGCTGACGCAGTTGCCTTTTTGAACCCGGCTCTGATTGTTTTATCAGGCGGCCTTGCCAATTCGGGCTCCTTGATACTTGACCCTACCAAAAAACATTTTGAGAAAAATCTGCTTAACATATTTAAAGGTACAGTCTCTCTTCGACTCTCAGAGATGTCAAAAAAGAACGCTGCAATTCTTGGGGCCGCGGCAATGATGTGGGAACAAGACCTGTCCGCTACAAATGCGCAATACGCATAATGCGATTTTGATCCTGCAGCCGTTGTTAAGCTTGTATTTTTGGTCTGGTATTTCTAAAACTATAAATTAAGTGTCGGTGATTATTTTTGATGTTCCGGCGTTCCGGATATTGAGTACATGAAAAAAGAAGGGTTTAGTGGTATGGAAAAACTGAATATTGATAAAGTAGCCAAGCTAGCGCACGTGTCACGCTCAGTTGTTTCGAGAGTTTTAAATGATCATCCGAATGTAAGTGATGTGGCGCGTGAACGGGTGATGAAAGTCGTTAATAAATATAACTACAGGCCTAATTCTGTGGCCCGCAGCCTGGCAACCAACAGTACTCACGAAATTGGGGTACTTGTAACTCAAAGTGAAGATGAAGCACTTGGCAGTGCATTCTGGATGCAATTGCACCGCGGAATTTTTGAAGAGAGCAAGAAGCGCGGATACTTTGTGTCTCTGTCTTACGTGCCGCCCAGAAACAAAGAAGAGCTCAACAATTTTATCCTGAACGACAGACGCCTGGATGGATATATTTTACTCACCCAGGAGGTCACGAATATGGTTGGGCGCGAGCTTTTTGATAAGAATGTTCCCATTGTTCTTGTAGGACACGTTCCACGAAAGAAACAAGTTAGTTCAGTTGATGTGGACAATGTAAAGGGGGGCAGGCTTGCTGCAGAACATCTCCTTGGGCTTGGCCACGAGAAAATTGGTGTGATGCTGGCCAGCCTCGACATGAAGGAATCGAAAGACAGGCTGAAAGGACTTCGTGAAGCCCACCTGGAAGCGGGCATTGAGCTTTCTGATGACCGGGTAGAGATCGTAGATTATCAATTCAGGGCCGGCTACCAAACCATGAAAAAGTGGATTGAATCGGAAATCGACATCACAGCCGTTTTCTGTGCAAGTGACACAATTGCGATGGGAGCCCTGCTGGCAGCCCGGGAGCATGGTAAAAAAGTGCCTGAAGATTATGCCGTTATAGGCTTTGATGACCTGAGTTTTGCCGAATTTACCTATCCGCCGCTGACAACCATTCATCAGCCAATCTTAAAGAAAGGAAAAATGGCGGCAAAACTGTTAATCGATGAAATCGAGGATAAAGATTCAGGCCGACATAAGATTAATTTAGATCCTCAGCTTGTTATTCGTGAAAGTTGCGGCGCCCGGAAAAATTAACGACGGGCACCATCTCAATGAGTATTTATTTCTTTTTAAACTCTTCGATAAAGTTGCGTGTGAAATCAGACAGTACAAGCCTGCCGCTGATTTCCGCCCGCTGAGCAAGAGTAGGGCCCCAGTGTCCGGTTCCATTCCACTGAATTTCGCGCAGTTCTTTCATCGCTTCAGGATTGCTTGATGCAATTTCGGACGCAAGCTTATCGATGGCTTTGTCCATCTCTGCTATGGAATTAAATACTCTGCTGAAAAGGTTATTCTGGAGTGCCCATGAAGCCTCGTACCATGAACGGGCATCAAGAGAAAGCGATGTGAACGCGCCCACCCCGATCTTACGGCCAACGGCAGGCCCCACAACGAACGGTCCGATACCAACGGCAAGCTCACTCAGTTTTATTGATGCTGAACTGTGAGCCATAGCGTAGTCTGCACAAGCTGCAATACCCACACCGCCACCCACCACTTTTCCGTGAATCCGCGCCAAAATGAATTTTTTTGATTCACGCATTGCGTTGAGAACGTTGGCAAACCCCATAAAAAACTCTTTGCCTTCTTCAAGGCTCGATATTTCAAGCAGTTCGTCAAAGGATGCACCGGCACAAAATGCTCCGTCACCACCACTTTTTATGACAATGGCGTTTGATTTTTCAGTGTCAGACGCTTCTTTAATTTTTGCGGTCAGCTCTTTCAATAGCGAACCGGGCAGTGAATTTCCTTTCGGGTGATAGAACTCAATTGTTGAAATGCGGTCTTTGATGGTATGCGAAATTGTTCCGTTTTCTGGCATTGTATAATCTTTGAGTTATGTATGGTAGACAACCTGTGCAGAAGTTAGTTTTAAGTACTGAGAGAAGAAAGGGATATTTCACATGCCAACAGGCCATTATTTCTAAAAATTATACGTGATTATCTTGAGTTATGATATTTGACTTTTATTTGCGTATTCAATGGTATAGATAAATTTGAAACCTTTTTTATGAATACTAAAGCTTTAAAAGAAGACCTTGTTCAATGGGTGAAAGATATTGACGATCCTATTTTGATTAAGGACTTATGGGCTTTCAAGACAAAATTAGAGTCTGGCCAAGAAATATCTAACTCAACTTCCGCAAACGTGTAAATAGATGTTGTGAGTGAGGGTTGTAGTTGCTACATTA